>CALLPU010000511.1 GCA_938016235.1 uncultured Granulosicoccus sp.
GTACAGCGCGCGAACAGAACCGATTGCGCTCCGAGCATCGTCTGCATCTGCGCTGTGAGGTATCCACCGCCAGCGTCATGAATGATTTTCATGATTTTGACCAGAATCCGGATGTCGGCCTGATCTCGCTGATGGACCATGCGCCCGGGCAGCGGCAGTTCACCTCGTTTGACGCGTATGCGGACTACCACAAGGGCAAGATGAAAATGTCTGATGAGGCCTTTGATGCCTATGTGGCTGATCGAGTCAGTGCATCACGCAAATATTCAGATCGCCATCGTCGTGCTCTGGCGGCGTTGTGCAATGAACGCGATATACCCATGGCCAGTCATGATGATGCAACTCTGGCACACGTTAAAGAGTCTGTACGTCACGGTGTCAAGGTGGCGGAGTTTCCCACGACGCTGGAAGCTGCCAGAGCATCACGCCAGGCAGGCTTGAGTGTTCTCATGGGTGCTCCGAACGTTGTCAGAGGCATGTCGCATTCCGGTAACGTGGCTGCTCGCACGTTGCTTGAGAACCAGTGTCTTGATTTGTTGTCTTCCGACTACGTGCCTTCCAGTCTGTTGCAAGCTGCGTTCATGCTCTCCAGTGGGCTTGGTTTGATCAGTGTTCCACAGGCCATTTCGCTGGTTACCCGTAACCCGGCTGACACCATGAAGCTGACCGACCGCGGCCGAATAGCCGTGGGTCTTCGGGCTGATCTGGTGCGCGTGGCTCATCACCCTGAGCAGGACCAGACGCCGATCGTTCGAGGTGTCTGGCGACAAGGCGTAAGGGTTTCTTGAGCTCACAAACCGCCGGTTGCCTGGTGGTTGTTCTGGGGGCTAGCGGTGCGGGTAAGGACAGTGTCCTGGCGGCCAGTCAGCCTTTGCTGTCATCGCTTGATGATGTGTGTTTTGTCAGACGAGTGATTACACGGCGCGTGGATGCAAATGACGAAGCGCATGACAGTGTCACGGTTGAGCAGTTCATGAAACAACAGCGTGCGGGAGAGTTTGCGCTCACCTGGCAGGCCCATGGGTTGTATTACGGGGTTCCCGCCGGTACGACTGAGCAGGTGCAGAGTGGATCCACAGTGATTCTCAATGGCAGCCGTGGGGCATTAAACGATATTCTGAACGTGTTTCCGTCGATGCGGGCCGTTTATCTTGAAGTCGATGATGCTGTTCTGGCAGAACGACTGGCCGGTAGAGGGCGCGAAACAACGGAAGAAATACAACTGCGTCTGGAGCGACGGGTGGTGACAAGGCCGCGTGCGTCTTTGGACTGTGTGATTGAAAACAACTCAGCACTTGAGCAGACAGTGGATGCTTTTGTCGGGTTTGTCAAACAGGTTCGTGCTGACACTATCAGCCGTCGCACATCGCTGTAGCGGTTTACCCTCAACAGACCGCCTTGCCCTTCAGGTTGACGCAGATCGCAGGGCAAACGTGGCTTTTTGTATGAAGGCGCTGTGCCGGTCTGGTTGTGCGAACACGGCAATGTGGTCTAGTACTGATGACTCGGTGACCGTGTCATTAAACAGCTGATCAACCCAGTGTTCATAGTCGATATCGCCCTGAGACAAAGGGCCTGATAGCGTCATGTGAAACCGGAACTCATCGGCAACATACGGATAGCCAAACTGGCGAAGCAATTGTTCCTGATGCGGCGACAGATCTTGGGCGAGACGGCGTTGCATGTCATCGGGTGTTAACGGTTGCCGGAACGGTTCGAAACGCGCGACAACGCTTTGCACGAATTCTGTCAGCGCAGCAGATTGATCAGACAGAGTCAGCGCCAGAAAATGTGATAGCCGCCTGGGCGCCAGAGTTTGCAGTGGCTGGGCAAAGTTTGCATCGCAGAAAGCGGCGACCGTATTCAGTAACTGATCCTCGGTATAGTCAGGCTGCAGTTCAAACGGCGCTTTCAGGGTAGCGTGAAATCCGTAGTGAGCAGGTTTCTCTGTCAGGGCGCGCCAACGCTGCGTATCGTGAAAACTCGAGCTGCAGCTGGCGGGTCTGGGCTCAGCTGCTACACGTCCTAACACGGCTTCTCCGAATCGACTTAACGCTGATTGATCGGCTGGAGAAAAGTACAGCGCGTAGCGAGCGGTCATATAGCAGTAGCTCCAGTGTTCAAGGGGCAGTTTGTTGGCACGGACCACTAGTCACAACCTGCCTGGTCAACGCAGTATCTGCAGCGGTTCCTCAATGCCGCTGTCGCTGGCTCTGATGCGCAGTTCATACACGATCCGGGTTTCGAGACCGCGAAACTTGATGGGCCTGCGATTGAAATCCCGAGTGGGAAAGAACCCGACAACATCGCTGTCAATTTCCACCGCACAGCCTGGCAGTGTCTGATTGTCGTCAAGAAGTTCGATGGGCTCAGGCCAGATGACGGCACGTGCCTGCCCTGTTTTAAGGTGCAAGAGGATGGGTTGCCCGAAGAAGCGGGCCTTGCGGAATTCCAGCCACTCGGCATCGGAGAGTATGTCATCCCGTGTGATGCCTTCCTGGGCGACCACACCGGGTGAGCCGACCATGAGCGTCAGTGCTGCGATGATCAGTGTGAGTCGAACGGCCAGGAAAGGAGACATACGAAAGCTGATTAAAAATGGGTGTCGATATGTAGGCCGCAACTGTAACAGTCTGTGAGTGCTCTGCTGAAAAAATCTCAGTGATGCGCACAACTTTTCATTACTGGTCGCTAAGGCATTGATTCCGCGGCTGGCCGTGTCAGCCGGTTTCACCACGACCGTAGTGTACAGCGCTGGCTGGGTTTCCCTGGGTGCAGGCCGTGGAACGAGCTGATTGTACGTGACGCGCGTGCCAGTAACGACAGTGTGTCGTGCTTGCAGGGTACGGCAGCTTTGAAACCACACAAGCGTCAGAGATTTGTCCTTGTGCCGTCCTGAGTATGGGGTTTATCCGTACGAGTCTTCATACCTGTTTTTGCTGGGGACATACTTGCAATAAAAGCTGGCTGTCCCCGCCGTTCCGATCAGGGCTGCCTGTCAAACACCCAAAACGCTGGCGATGTGTAATGGTGTTTGCTGGTTGGTCTGCCATCGTAAGCTGTCTATCTGCCGCCTGTCTTTACGAATACACAGGGGACAGCCACGGAGTTTGTGTGTCGGCATTATTCTTCGCTCTGCCACCACGTTAACAGCCCGTATGGCCGGCATGACAACCCGGTTGACTCCATTGTCGCCAGCGTCGTAGTCTTCGCAGCTGCGGTTTGGTAGAGTCGGGTAACGGCAGCCAGGTCGCCTTCATCCGGGTTGCGCGCGCTTTTATTCCTCTACCCGGCAGCATGTTGGGTGTAACGCCAGGAGAGCAGCAGCTGGGCACCGTTCCGAATGAATGCCTTGCCTATCGTCCCCCACATCCAGTCAGCAGCATCAATGAGAATTACAGTATGAGTACAGCGCCATTGCAATCGCCCGAGAAAACTACCTATGATGTCGTTATTGTGGGTGGTGCCATGTACGGCTCTTCGGTTGCCTGGTTCCTGTCGGACAACCCGGATTTCAACGGGTCGGTATTGGTGGTAGAAAGAGATCCCAGTTACGAATTCACATCCACTGCGCATACGAACAGCTGTATGCGGCAGCAGTTTTCAAACGAAGTCAATATTCGTGTGTCGCAGTTTGCGGCAGAATTTGTCAAGAACTTTCGACACTACATGGGCGATGACGAACGGGTACCTGATGTAGTGCTGCAAAGCTACGGTTACATGTACCTGGCTAATAATGAAAAGTTTGCAACAACGCTGAAAGAGTCGCAGCAGGTGCAAGCGAGTTTGGGTGCAGGTACCCGTTTCATGACTGCAGAGGAAATTCACCAGGATTATCCGTTCTATCACCTCG
>CALLPU010000512.1 GCA_938016235.1 uncultured Granulosicoccus sp.
TGGTCAAACGCTGCGTTACAGACACCCGTGCCCACTGCCCTTGGCACCGTGGTAGTCCGTGTCACTCCACAAGATGGCCAGTCACATGAGGTGACGCTGAACGCAACCGGCGGCGACATCACCATGGACGGTAGCGTTACACTCACCGCCAACGGAGATTTCGCAGCGGACGTGCTTTTTACACCCACGCCGTCTGCTTCACCTGCGGTGCTGGATGGTTTGCGTCAGATGGGCAGACCCGATGCGCAGGGGCGAGTCAGGTTGCAACGGCAAGGTAATGTGAACCGATTGATGTAAGCTTGGGTCATACAGACATGAACGTCAGGCAATGACAGCAGCGGCAGATGGGTTCAGTGGTGTTGAAAATTTTAGAGGTGTGTTCTCAACTATCCGATATCACAGCCGCTAGTTGACTTAAGAACAGAAAGACACGCTTACCATGGGTTTCGACCTTGATATCGCCAACCGACTGACGCAAGAGGCACTGGCCATTGCGCGTCATGCCGGCAGGCGCATCGTCGAGGTTTACGGAGGCGAGTGTGAATGTGACGTCAGTTACAAATCTGACCAGACGCCCGTAACCACTGCCGATCTGGCTGCCCACGACATCATCCTGAGTGAGCTGCAGAAACTGGATCCTGTACTACCGGTGCTCTCCGAAGAGTCCGATGCGGTTTCGTTTGAAGAGCGCCACGAATGGCCAGCCTACTGGCTGGTGGATCCGTTAGACGGAACACGAGAATTTCTGCGCCGTAATGGCGAGTTCTCGGTCAATATCGCACTGGTATCCAACAACCGGCCGATTGCTGGTGTCATTGTGGCCCCAGTGCTCGATGTGGCCTACTTTGCAACACGCACGTTTGGTGCATTCAAACAGGTAGGAGACGCCGAGCCGCAGCCCATTCATGTGCGCGTCGCGCCCAATCCCGTGACGGTTGCGCGAAGCCGTAGCCCAACTACAGGGCCGCGATTACAGCAGTTTCTGGACGGGATTGGCGAGCACGATGAAATTCCGATGGGCTCCGCGCTTAAATCCTGCCTGGTGGCTGAAGGTGCTGCTGATATCTACGCACGGCTGGGCCCCACTGGTGAGTGGGATACCGCAGCGGCACAATGTATCGTCGAGGAAGCCGGTGGACATATCCGCGACACTCGCAGCCGCAAGCTGACCTACAATATGCGTGAGTCTCTGATCAATCCCAATTTCCTTGTGTTTGGCGATGATCAGGTAGATTGGGCTCAACATCTTCCGCCTGAAGCGCTTTAGCTTTAGACTGGCGGGGTGAGAGAATCCCTGGTGGGTCGTGAGTAAACTATTCAAGACACCGGAGGCGGCTGAAGCTGCCTTCTACGAAGCGATTGAGCGGGCCGACATGAAGGCGCTCGATGCCGTGTGGTCGGCTGATGAACACATCGTCTGTATTCATCCGGGTGCGTCACGCATAGAGGGACGAAAAGCGGTGATGGACAGCTTTGTCGAGTTGTTCTCCGATGCCCCGGTTCTTCATTTTTCGATCGTGGATTCCCTGTACACCGGAAACGACAGCCTGGCAGTCCATCTGGTGCGTGAAGAGATTGAGCTGGACGGGCAGGTGGTCAGCATCATGGTATCCACCAATATCTTCCAGCGCGAATCCGGGGGCTGGCGCATGTTGCTGCACCATGCCTCCCCCGAGCCTGATTCCGCTTTTCAGGATGAGTACGATGAGCTGCGTGGGTTTGATCCCATGGGTTTTGATGATCTGGACGACGACCTGGATGACATCGAGGAGCCGTCTCCGCCGCCGGTGCTGCATTGAGCAGACCCGGCTACGGTGTTGAGGTACTCGGTGCCATTGAAGAGCGTGAGCCGCTGTTCAATGATCCACAAAGACAGATCGTTGTCACACCCTCGTGGCTGAATGTTGAGCAGACTCGCTACGCGATTCGCACGGTGGTGCGCCTGGACAACCAGGCCACAAAACCCAGCGTAGGAGCTGCCTACTTTTTCTTTTTCATCGCGATAGCGCTGATGGCCTATAGCGTGTATCAATTTACCAAACCGCAGCTGCCAATTTTCATTCCCTGGATCATGCTGCTGGGTAGCCTGGTGATATGTCTTGGATCTGCGTGGTTAGCGCTCAGTGCGAAAACCCGATACCGGATTCAGGTGACGCTGATTGATGGTCACAAGGTGGGTATTCAAGTGGACTCCGGTGATACGGCGAACAAGCTCCTGAGCGCACTGACGCTTGCCATGGACTGGCATCGTAGCGCTGATATCGTGATCGACGCTGAACGGGCGAGCCATGTTCGTCGCAGGCTGGCAACGTCGGCCCACGTGGTTACCGGATCTGCTGCCAATAATGATGTGTCAGCATCTGAGGCTGGTCACAAGGATTCTGCAGAGTCCAAACGTCGTCGGGCACAGCGTCTTGCGCCAATCCTGGCCTCGATGTTCAAGGGACGGCAGCAGTAAGCGCAAGTGCCCTTATTAGCCTGCACTGACATGTATGCGACCACGACCGGCGTTTTTGGCCGCGTAACAGGCGGAGTCTGCGGCTGTTAAGACACCATCGCGATCTTTCGTGTCTGTGGTGATCAGGCTAATGCCAATACTGACACCCACCTTGAATGTCTGATTGTCGTGCTCGAATGTGTAGTTTTCGATGCATCGGCAAAGCTCATTCGCCTTGATCAGGGCCTGATCTACATCACAATGCCGCAGTAGCACGGCAAACTCATCGCCGCCAAGCCGGGCCAGTGTGTCGCTATGACGTGTTGCACGCTTGAACAGCACGGTTATCTGGCGCAGCAATTCATCGCCTGCGGCATGACCGCAGGTGTCATTCACTTGCTTGAACCTGTCCAGATCGAGAAAGCACAGTGCATGCTGTTCCTCCGTGTCCTGGCTCTGATTTACCAGTTCTGTGAGTAGTCGATCAAACTCGCGCCTGTTAACCAGCCCTGTCAGTGCATCGTGTGTTGCGTGATGCTCCATCTCGAGCATGAATTTGCGTTCTTCACTGATATCGGTAAAGACAATCACCGAGCCGAGCGTTAAGCCTGCTTCGAGTTCAATAGACGCCACAGAGGTTTGTACGGCGAACTCATGACCCACGCGATTGGTAAACACACCTCGGCGGTAGGTGAGCGCTGCATTTGTCGTGTCCTCGTTCTCGCTGGCGACATCGAGTAAAGGTTGCTGCGATTGTTCGTGAGTAGGGTGGAACACCTGTATGAGTGCTTTACCCATCGCCTCAACAGATGTCCAGCCAGTCAGTTTCTCGGCGGCCGGGTTCAGAAACGCAACATCACCCTTGGCGTTGGTGGTGATCACCGCATCGCCGATCGAGCACAACGTCACACGCAGCCTTTCTTTTTCCTTGAGCACGGCTTGCTCAAAGCGGCGCTGGGCGGTCACATCAATACTCACCGCTACCATGCGAAGTACACGCTCGTCACTGTCACGTTCCACGTAGGCTGCCAGCAGCACATCAATCGTTTCGCCTGCTGTTGTAACGAATTGACAACTGAAATCACTGAGTCGATCGTCTGCTTTCAACGTTCTGATGGCATGGCGGGCAAGCTCTTGTGAGTCTTCATGCAAAAAGAGCAGCGAGTATTTTCCAATAACGTCCTTTTCTTCATAGCCCAGCACATCCAGCCAGCGCTGATTGACACTTAATATCCGGCCGTTGCCATCTACTTCATGCATCATGACTGGCGCGTTTTGATACAGAGATTCAAAACGCTGCTGACTGTCGCGGGCTTCCTGTTCAGCTGAACGGCGCTGAGTGATATCCCGGCCGATAGACTGTACCTCCAGCAGACGACCGTCCGAGTCGAACACGGCGTGATCTGTCCAGAGTTGCCAGTGAACGTCATCACCGATGAGCACGCGGTGGTCGTATGAAGCGCTTGGGTTCTGCGGTGTCAACGACGCAATTTTCTGTTGCACTGCCTCTCTGTCGCTCTCGGGTATCAAGTGCAAAAACAGTGTGCCGACCAGATTGGCTGGTTCGCTTTTGAAGTATGCAGCGTAGGCGTTGTTGACGAAGGTAAGGGTGGTATCCGGAAGAAATCGACAGATGAGCTCCGCCTGATCTTCTACCACATCACGATACCGAGCCTGACTGACACGAAGTTCACGCAGCTCGGCAAATTCACATTGCGCCCGCTCGATAGCGTCTCTGATCGTTGTTACATCTGACTCTGCCAGGATCAGAAAATCTTTTGCACCTTCTCGCATACAGGCCAGTGCAATCTGTAACTGCTGGGAATTGCCCAGTACGAGAGTGGGAATTTGCTGAAACACGGTGCTACCCAGCTCCGCTATTTGCGCGGTATCACTGCTCAACGCATCCAGATTTAGCAAGGCAACGCACACACTTGCAGGTTCAATAGTGGGAGCGCTGGAAATGTCGAACTCACAAACCCAGTCGATCTGGCCGATGGCTTTCTCGACAATACCGCGTATGTGATCGTCGGTGTGATCGCGGGATTTGCCTATCAGCAACACGCGCAAAGGCTTGAATGCTGCCTGCGCAGTATTCTCGGTTTGTGTGTCACGCTGTTCAGGCTGGTTACCCAAAAAGTGGCCGATTCCCAAGACTTGCCGTTCAAGACAGGTGTTGACCTGCCTGGAAGTGCACAGGCTTTCGTTGATGTTAGCTGTATTGAATCATTGAATACACAGGGTGTTATCGGCAATCGGTAGTGATACGTTTAACCACACGCCCCACCAGTTTGCGATGGATGCATAGTCAGTTATCGGTAACTCGCTCATTTAGCACAATCAATAGCATGCCCAGGCACATCAGCAAGCAGGCCGGATAAAACAACAACCCCGGTACCTCGTCGTACAGAAAATAGGCGATGACGCCTGCAAATAGAAATTGGGCTAGCGTCATGATGCCTACCGTTTGCCCCCGCATATGCTGCATGGCGTAATTGAGTGCCGAGTGTCCAATGACCGTTGAAATACCTGCCAACGACAACACCATGATCATGTTGACTGGCGTCCAGGTGGGCACAATCGGCCCGAACAAGGGTGCCAGGCACAGCGCTGTAACGCCCGCTATCGCATATACCGGTACCAGATATAGCCAAAGGCTCTGCAGGTGTTTGAAGCGGCGTGCCATGACAAGATACAGTGCGAACAGGATCATGGACACGAAGCAGACAAGATCTCCCATCATGTATTGAGTGCTCAACTGCACGCCGTCGAAAGCCAGTAATGCAAGTCCTGATAGTGCAAGCCCGGTAGCGATCCATTCACGGTGGCGTAGAGATTCACCGAAAAAGCCCCATAGCAGGACGGGTAAGGCCAGTGGCACGAGGCTGACGATAATCGTGGCGTTAACGCCCAGGCTTAGCCGAGCGCCGATAACCCAGCTAATGAAGTGTGCAGCCAGTATCACCCCGGGTAACAGCGAACGATTGAGGATAGCCAGTAGCGTGGTATCGCCAAAACGCTGCCGGGCAATGACATAGCTGGGCAACAGCATGATGGCAGCTAACAGCACTCGCCAGGCTGCCAGCATGATGGGAGGCTCGCTACTTTCGCGAATGAAAACAAACGAACAGGAGGTCGCGACTACCCCGGTCAGCAGAATCGACCAGCATAGCAGGGGCGATGGTGTGTGGCTCACGCAGGCAGCGAGTAATCGTAGTCAATGATCAGCGGGGCGTGATCAGAGAAAACCTTGTCTCTGTATATTCGCGTGCGCTTCACCGTGGACGCCAGGTTGTCGCTGATGATGTGATAATCGATACGCCACCCCACATTGTTGGCGCGAGCCTGGCCGCGCTGGGACCACCAGGTGTATTCATGCTCTTTCTGAGGTAGCTGACGGAAGGCATCGGTGTATCCGTGCTTGTCGAACAACGCGCTGAGCCAGGCACGTTCCTCCGGCAGAAAGCCGGAGTTTTTCTGGTTGCCGCGCCAATTGCGTATGTCTGCTTCCGTATGGGCAATGTTCCAGTCCCCGCACACCACCACAGAACGCCCTCCTTTTTTCAGTTTTTTCAAATGGGGTAGAAAAACATCCATCATTTTGTATTTGTAGGCCTGGCGCTCGTCTCCGCTGGTGCCCGACGGCATGTAAAGCGATACGACAGACAGATCCTTGAATCTGGCCTCCAGGTATCGGCCTTCGTTGTCGATCCAGTCAATGCCGAGACCCTGGATAATCTGGTCTGGTTTTGTTCGACAGAAAAGGGCGGTTCCGCTGTAGCCCTTTTTGACGGCATCGTGGTAGTGGCTGTGCAGGCTTTTAGGGTGAAAAACCGGATCGGTCAGCTGCCACTCCTGCGCCTTGGTTTCCTGCAGGCAGATGACATCAGCGCGTTGTCGGTTAGCCCAGGTGAAAAAGCCTTTTTTCGCGGCTGAGCGCACGCCGTTTACGTTTGCGGTGATGATTCTCATGCGCAATGATTGTACACGGCTTGCTGAGAATCACGGTTTGGAGGAGATAGGGCTCACAGAAAACACTCCAGACCCTCACGAAGCTTGTGTGGCTGACGCTACCCGTATCACGAGGTGAATATAACTCGCCGAAAAGCGTTGATCGACCGTGCCCTATTTTCCCGACACAGTGCTGACCCGCCAGAGTAATGGAGTGCAATAATGCTCGAATTTCTGGATAGCAAGCTCAGGCAAAGTGCCCTGATGTGCGTGCATAAAACCACCGTTTACCACTCTGCGGCAGCCGTGTTGGCCTTGCTGGTGGGCTGCAGTAGCGCATCGTATGCGGAAACTGTTTATAAATATGAAGATCGTGGCATGACCACGTATCAGGACAGGGCGCCAGACTCCAAGCAAGATAACGGTCACAGTATTCTGAACCGTCAGGGCGTCGTACTGGAACAGATACTCAGCCGGCAGGAACGCCGAGAGGCGCGCAAGCGCGAGCGGGCCAAGGAACTGGCTCGTATACGAGACAGGGCGCTGCTGGCAACGTTCACCACAGAAGATGATTTGATCCGCACCCGAGATGACAGGATTGGCATGATCGACGGGCTGATCAGCCGCCTGGATGATCGCATCCGGATATTGTCCGAGCGGCTTGCCATCGTCGACAAGCGCATTCAGATGCAGGAAAAATCGCGAGGATCAGGCAAGGCGCAAGACTCTCTCTACGCAGAGCAACAGAGTATCCAGCGCAATATCGAGAACGCCTGGTCGCTGATTGACTCCAAGGCAGCGGAGCGTAGCGACGTGGCCGAAAAATTTGATGATGATCTGGTGCGGTACAGGGAGCTGAAGGCGGAACGCAGCTAAGAGAGCGAGGTTCCCGCTTCCCCCGTGGGTTGTTAACAGGGTATCGTGGGTGCACGGCTTCCTTTTTCTACACCTGCATCGATGTCCCAACCCTCTTTCAATGCTCAACTGGCAGGTTTGAATGGCCAGAGACTTGAGCGTGTGTCGCAATGGCTAGAGCACCAGGTCACCAGCAATCGCGTGAACAGTGCCAGCGTACTGATTGGTAGACGCAACGCCGGTACCTACTTTCATGCCGCCGGCAACATTCAGCGCGATAGCGTGGCGCGACTGTTCTCGATGACAAAACCGATCACATCGGTGGCCGCGATGATGCTCTACGAGCAAGGCTGTTTCCAGCTCGATGATCCCGTTGCTCTGTATTTACCGGAATTTGCCGACACACCTGTCTGGAACGGGAATGCCGTTGATGCATCGCGTGACCCCGACGCGATACTGGCGCACGTAGATCCTTTGCAAACCCCGGTAACCGTTCATCAGTTAATGACCCACACAGCGGGTCTGACCTACGGTTTCATGAACGCCACGCCGGTGGATGCCTACTATCGGCATCATCAACTGGACGCCTATGCTGCTGAAGAATCATTGGCCGACATGGTGAGCCGACTGGCCCAGGCGCCGTTACTCGCCCAACCCGGTACAACGTGGAACTACAGCGTAGCCACCGATGTACTGGGTCGCCTGATAGAAGTCTGGTCCGGGCAATCGCTCGCCGACTTTCTCGCAGAGCACGTGCTCCAGCCTCTGGGTATGGCAGATACCGGCTTTCAGGTCATGCCGCATCAACAGCCGCGATTTCTGGATCTGTATGGCCCGGCTGCCGGAGGCGATCTGGGGGCTATCGGTGGTGGAGTCGATCCGTTGCAAGCGCGGCTGGCGGCAGCTCGTCGCGAGCGAGAAGGCTTGCCACCGCCGATTATTCTCGAATCGGCTACTGGAAGTGTTTTCAGTCGGGCACCCGCAATGGCATCGGGGGGTGGTGGGCTGGTAGGCACTATCGATGACTTCTCGCGCTTCTGCCAGATGTTACTCAATGGCGGGGTGTGGCAAGAACAGCGTCTGTTGAGCCGCAAGAGCGTGGAGTACATGCGCCGCAACCATCTTCCGAACAACCGGGATATGGCGTCCATGGGACAGGCTGTGTGGAGTGAAACCAGCTATCGTGGCGTCGGCTTCGGGCTGGGTTTCGCGGTGGTTATCGACCCTGTGGCTGCAGGTATGATCAGCTCCGCAGGCGAGCACCATTGGGGCGGTGCTGCCAGCACGTTTTTCTGGATAGATCCCGAAGAGGAGCTGTATGTGGTGTTCCTGACTCAGTTGTTTCCGTCGTCAAGTTACCCGCTACGACGGGAGCTGCGCAGCCTGGTTTATCAGACTCTGGAATCGTGAATGAGTGTTCCCAGCCCTTGATCGGTAAACAGTTCCAGCAGAACGGCGTGTTCAACCCGGCCATCGATGATCACGACACTGCTAACTCCAGCAGCCACCGCATCCAGTGAACACTGAACTTTAGGCAGCATGCCACCGTGCAGCGTGCCATCATTGATCAGGGCGGCAATGTCGCTGGGCGTAAGGCCCGTGAGCAGGGCGCCTTGCTGGTCAAGGATGCCGGGTGTGTTGGTTAACAGCAGCAAGCGCGACGCGTTCAATGCAATGGCGATGCTGCTGGCCACCAGATCGGCGTTGATGTTGTAACTGGCACCGCTATCGTCGGTGCCGATGGGGGCAATGACGGGGATGATGTCGTTGGCCACCAGCTTGTCTATGACGTCGGTGTTGATCGACGCGACCTCACCGACGTAGCCCAGCGACGCCTCCGGCTTGCCGGGTAAATGCATGGCGGTTGCCTGTATCAGGCCCGCGTCTTTGCCCGTCAGTCCCACGGCTCGGCCGCCCACTTGCGTGAGCAATGAGACGATACTTTTATTGACCAGTCCGCCCAGGACCATCTCGACCACTTCCATGGTGGCTGAATCTGTCACACGCATCCCGTCGATGAATGTGCTCTCGATGGCCAGGCGCTCCAGCATGTTCCCAATTTGCGGTCCGCCCCCATGAACAACAACAGGATTGATGCCTACCTGCTTCATCATCACCACGTTCTGTGCAAATGAGCGCTTCAACGTCTCATCGGTCATGGCATTGCCACCGTACTTGATCACGACCGTCTGTCCGCTATAGCGCTGCAGATAGGGTAGTGCCTCATTGAGCACAGAAGCTGTGCGGGCAGCAGGCGAAATATCAGTAGATGTTGAAGATGACACGAGCAGGTAACGAGTTATCGAGTGAGAACAACTAGAACGGAACGTCTATGGAAGCATCGGTTGATTGC
>CALLPU010000513.1 GCA_938016235.1 uncultured Granulosicoccus sp.
GCCAGTGCCACGCGCTGTCGTTGACCGCCCGACAATGCCTTGGGCTTGCGCTTCAATAGCGGGATTAATTCCACCTGTTCAGCAGCGCGCAGGACACGCTCGGCAATCACCGATTTTTCAGTGCCGCGTACTTTTAACGGGTAGGCGATATTGTTTTCCACACTCATGTGCGGATACAACCCGTAGTTCTGGAAGACCATGGCAACATCGCGATCCTTCGGCAAATCATCATTGACGCGACGATCACCGATGAGGATGTCGCCAGAACTGGGTTCTTCCAGGCCTGCAATCATTCGCATGGTTGTGGTCTTTCCACAACCGGAAGGGCCCAGCAACACCAGAAATTCCCTGTCGGCAATGTCCAGCGACTGGTTGTCCACACCCTTTATTTCACCCCACTGCTTGGTGACACCTTGCAACGAAACCCTGGCCATTAGCGTACCGCTCCCATTGTCATACCCTGGACAAAGTGCTTTCGAATAATCAGCGCAAGCACAAACATGGGCACCATGATGATGATGCCGGCGGCTGCCAGCAGATTCCACAGATCACCTTCTTCAGCTTTGAACAAGGCCAATCCGATAGGCAGTGTGACGGCCTTCTTGGACGTCAGAATCAGCGCAAACAAAAACTCGTTCCACGCAATGATGAAACAGAAAATACCCGCCGTTACCAACCCGGGAGCCGCCATTGGCAACACGATGTTTCTGATGACCTGCAGACGCGACGAACCATCCACCAGCGCGGCTTCTTCTGTTTCCACAGGAATGCCATCGATGAAGCCCTTGATCATCCAGATGGCAAACGGCATGACAATAGCCAGGTTAACCAGCACCAGCCCGGTGAGGGTATCCAGCAGGCCCAGATCGCGAAACATCACGAAAAAAGGCAGGACAATGACAACGGCTGGTACAAATTGCGTGGCCAGTATCATCACCAGCAGCGCACTCTGACCCCGCAATCGAAATCGCGAAAACGCATAGGCGGCACAGGTGGCAACCGGTATGGCAAACAAAACGGTTACGCTTGCCACGATAGTGGAGTTCTTCAGTTTTTCACCGAGAAAATAAGGCGCTTCAAATACCGTACGGAAGTTCTCAAGCGTGGGGGTGAAGAGCAACTTCAACTGATAGACGTCCACGTGCTGTTTAAATGCCGCCAGACCTATCCAGGCAATGGGCACGAGCATGATGGCCATGAATATCAGAATCAGTGTGATCTGCAAGCACTGGAAAAAACGTTTACGAGTTCTACCGGTGAGCATGCTCATGACTTTCTCGTATCAAAAACGAAACGCGCATAGGCATAGGTCAGAAAGATCATGGGGATAACCATGAGCCAGGCAACAGCCGATGAGTACCCCAGGTTCGAGTACTTGAATCCATTGAAATACACATAATGTGACAGGGTCTGAGTTGCAGTACCCGGCCCGCCATTAGTCAACATGAATACAAGATCGAATGTCTTTAACGAAAATATGGCCTTGAGGATGACCACAACAGCCAGCACCGGCACCAATTGCGGCAACGTCACATCCTTGAACACTCGCCAGCCAGCCGCGCCGTCTACCTGTGCAGCTTCAATGGTTTCTCTGGGTATTGAAGCCAGCCCACCGATCAGCACAAGCGTCAGAAACGGTATCCAGCCCCAGACGTCCGCCATCACGACAACCCAGAAAGCCAGCGTTGGATCCGACAACCACGACACCGCAGCAACACCTGGCATCAAAACACCAAAGACAGCATCGAACAGACCGAATTCAGGATTGAACATGAATCGAAACGAAACACCGATTAACGCAGGGCTCATGGCAAAGGGCAGTATCAACAGCGATTGAACGCCTGATCGAAACTTGCCTCCAGGCGCCAGCAGCAGCGCAAATGACAAGGCCAGTACCGTGGTCAACACCACAGTCACCACCGTAAACCAGACGGTCACCCACACCGAATTCCAGAAGGCAGGTTCTTCGAGAAACGCCCAGGTGTAGTTTTCCATGCCGATGAAGGCTTGCGGAAAATCCGGCCGCGACAAGCGCCCCGCATACAATGACAAGCGGAACGACTCAAACAGCGGCCACACCGCAGTAGCCATGACAATGACTACTGCCGGTGCAACCAGCACGTATTTTAACGTGGCATCACGCATACCCGCCTGCTCGCTCAGTCGATACGGCCGGCTCGTTTCAGCACCTTGGTTGCCTGCTCGGCAGCAGCTGTCATGAGTTCGCGCGTATTACCTCCGGCTGCAGCTTCTGCAATGGCGGTAGACAGAATATCGCCGACTTCCGGCCACTCAGGAATCTGCGGCATGATGTTGGAATTCTTCAGTGAGACCCAGGCCGCCTGTTGAATGTTGGCATTGGCGGCATTGACGTCCTCATCCTGCAAGTTCACTGCATGCGTTACCACGTTGTTGATAATGCTCTTGCCTTCTACTTCTCGCTCTGTAGCGTTGCGCTTTTCAAGATCCGGATTCGACAACCACTTCAGAAACTCCCAGGATGCTTCCTTGTTCTCTGAGTAGCTGGATACCGAGAAAGGCATGGAGATGGCGTACGTTACAGCTTCATCTCCATAAGCCGGCATGCCGGCAAAGCCGACCTGTTCGGCGGTCAGCGTTGATTGCTCAGGATTGATCATCGACGAATACGCCCACCACCAGACCGGAATCATCGCAGACTTGCCCTGCATGAAAGACTGCCGCGCGTCCTGCTCAACGAAGGACAGGGAAGCCGGATTGGTTACCTTGGCTTCAGTGTGCAGCGCAATGTAATCTTCCGTGGCTTTCAAGGCTGCTTCGGTGTTCCACGCGGGACGGCCATCACCATCGAACACCTCACCACCAGCGGCCCAGAGAAAATTCAACCAGATAAACAGATTCTGCCGATTTCCATCGTTGTTGAAATACAACGCGATGGGTGAGATATCCTCTCCCGACTCCTGCAGCTCTTTGCCAATGCGAACGACATCATCCCAGGTTGCTGGCGGTTCGGATATCAGATCCTTGCGGTAAAACATGAGCTGTGCGTGCGCCCGCAGCGGAAAACCTTTGGTTTCGCCATCGTATTGCGCAGACTTGGCAAAGGCCGGTGGGTAGCGATCCATCGATATGCCATCGGCTTCCATCCATGCATCGATGGACTCCAGCCAGTGTGCGTTCGGTGGGCCCCAACTGTCCAGATAGTTCACCACATCGAATTGTCCGTTAGCCGCAATACCTTCAGCGGTTACTTTCTCCTGCAATGAACCAAAAGGGATGAAGGTCCACTCGGTTTCGATGCCTGTCAGCTCGGTGAATTCGTTGTCCCGCAGCATCAGGCCATCGAACTGAGGGGTCACTACAGACAGGATATTCAGCTTGGTACCCGCGTAGGGTTTACCCTCCTTCAATCCGTAGGGCAGTTCCTGTGACGCTGCCGGGCCAATCAGTAAACCCGTTAGAGCAGTGGCCAAAAGAGTAGTGCGCAATTTTTTCATGGACGATCTCCCAGTCAGTGCATGCGTCATTGCATACGAATGCAAACCTATCTCATCTTTGCCCGGCATGCAAGTAAGTTATGACGAGCCGTCCTCCACCAACCTCAGACAGGAACAGGAAATGCCGGCGGCTCAGCTGTCGGTGTGGGGGATTCGGGCCGTGGATCGCTCAATCAATCGCACCGGCAGGCACTCGCGCGTGGATTCTGCCTGCCCGGTCTCCAGCTGGTTGAACAGCATGGACACGGTTGCCTCGATCATCTGATCGGTGGGCTGAGCCACTGTCGTCAGTTCATAAGCACCCCAGGCTGCCTGCGGCACATCATCGAATCCAACCACTGAAATATCGTCAGGAACCCGTAGACCCAACGGGCCTCGCAGCACGTCCAGTACCGCAAAAGCCATGTGATCGTTGGCCACAAAGATTGCGTCTGGAGGTGTGTCTGATCGCATCATGGCAAGGGTTGCCTGTGCGGCACTCTGGTGAGAATAGGCGCCCACACCGCGGTGCAACAGCGATATCCCGCGCGCCTCAAGCCCCTGAATGAAGCCGGCTTCGCGATCCCGGTTGGTTGAAGAGTTCTCCGCTCCGGCAATATAGGCCAGCCGCCGATGCCCGGAATTCAGCAGATAGTCCGCTACCAGCCTGCCGCCGGCAAGGTTATCCGATGTCACACAACTGGCGGGGGTGTCGGGCACATCCCGATTGAACAGCACCACCGGAATATCCGCTTCAAGGCATTCCTTGGCCAGCGCCGAAGACAGGGTCGCCGAAGCCATTACCACGGCATCCACCTGGTACGCCAACAGCTTTTCCAGCTCCTGATCCTGATCGCCAGGCTCCGAGATAAACAGCAGCGTGTGGTAACCCCTGCTCTGCAGAGCTCGCGCCAGCCGCTCCAGAACGATGGGGTAAAACTGATTATCCAGATACGCCGCCACTAGCCCGATCATGCGTGAGCGCCCGCTGATCAGCGACCGCGCAATGGCGTTAGGCCGATAGCCCAGTTCCCGCGCCGCATCCATGACCCTCTGGCGGGTGTGCGGTGCCACACTGGCACCGGGTGTGAATGTCCGGCTGACTGCGGATTGCGAAACATCGGCCCGACGAGCCACCTGGGCCGAGGTGACTCTGCCCTTAGCCTTCAGTGTCATCGCGCCTGTGAACTGGACCCCATACCCGCAGTGTAGCCCACGTCACTGACGAACTCGTACATCATTTCAGGTTTTTTAGACGACTGGTCGCCGGTTCATCTGGTACTTTAGCGGCCGTTACACGCTAACCAGAGGATGCGCCGTTCTTCACTCCCCCATGAAACAAAATTCTCATCCAGTGATACCACGATGGTTGGTGCTGTTTGGCCTGCTGAGCCTCCCGTTGATACAGGCGTGTAGCGATGCCGGGGTGGTTGTCGGCAACCCGCAAACCAGCACTGGCGGCAACCCTTCATCCCCGGGCAGCACCCCGTCGGGTGGTGATCTCAGCGAACCCGAAGGCGGCGGCCCTACCGGAGAGACGCCCCCGGAAACCAGCGTGTCCAACCTGGACCCTGCGGATGTCGCAGCATCGCGTTTTCTGACTCAGGCCACCTTCGGCCCAACACCGGAATCCATCACCGAACTGAAATCCAAAGCCAGCTATGCAGCCTGGATAGACGAACAAATGGCACTACCCGTGTCGATTGTGGAACCCTACACTCGAGCGAACAGCAACGGCAGCAATACAGAGCCGCGTCATGAGGGCTGGTGGAACAACATCCTCGGTGGGCCGGATCAACTGCGTCAACGCGTGGCCTTTGCCTTGAGCCAGATATTTGTGGTGTCCGATCTGGACTACGCACTGGCCAACAACCAGTACGGCATGGCCAACTACTACGACATGTTGAGCCGCAATGCGTTTGGCAACTATCGCCAGTTGCTCGAAGACGTCACCCTGCACCCGGTCATGGGCGTGTATCTGAGCATGGTGCGCAATGAAAAGGCCAACGAAGCCGAGAACATACGACCCGACGAAAACTACGCCCGTGAAGTACTCCAGCTGTTTTCGATCGGTCTTTATGAATTGAATAATCGAGGAGAAGCACTGCCGCTGGACAATCCGAAACCGGCCTATACACAGAATCAGGTAGAGGAATTTGCACGCGTGTTCACGGGTTGGAACTACGATCGGGTCAGCTCCTGGGAGACTAACAATCTGGGCAGCGGCGATGCATTCACCACGCCGATGGTGCCGGACGAGCGGTTTCATGACACAGGATCAAAGACATTGCTCAACGGTCGTGTTGCCCCTGCAGGGCTGAGCACTCGGGAGGACATGACGTTTGCACTGGACACCATCTTCCAGCACCCCAACGTCGGTGTGTTGATGTCCAAACAGTTGATACAGCGATTGGTGACCAGCAACCCGTCACCGGAATACATAGAGCGGATCGTTAACGTATTCAACAACAACGGTGCTGGTGTTCGCGGCGACCTGGCAGCGGTCGTGAAAGCCATTCTGCTGGACAGTGAAGCCCGTGAAGGCCATTTGAGCGATCCTGATTTCGGCAAGATCAGAGAACCGCTGGTGAGACTTGCCCATCTCTGGCGAGCACTCAATGCCACGACCGGTCCGCTGGCTGAGGGTGTGCACGCAACACCGAGCTTCGATATGCACCGAGTGGACGAGATGACAGGCCAGGCCGTCTTGCAATCAAAATCCGTTTTCAACTTCTACAAGCCCGACCACACAGTGGTGCCTGGCGGCAATACCCTGTCTCCGGAAATGCAGATCATGTCGGAGGCCAATCTGGCCGCAACGCACAACAACTATCACCACCAGGTCTATCGATTTAATGAACGTTCAAATCTGAATGACGACAACCCTCGAGTCACGCTTATCGAACTCAGACCCCTGGTAGAGCTTGCTATCGATCGCAATGCACTGCTCGACTGGTACAACCTGGTGTTTTTCGCAGGCGGTATGCCAGATGATATGCGGCAAACCCTGTTTGACTATATGGGCACACTGGGTAACGACGACTCAGGCCGCTTTGCCCGTGTGCAGGACACGCTGTTTATGGTACTCGCCGCTCCGCAATTTCATATTCAACGTTAAAGCATTGGAACACTCATGAAAGATCCCGTTGATAAGGAAAAACGCAGATTATTAAAAGCTCTGGCCGCTCTGCCGCTGGGCAGTGGCGTATCCATGCTGGCCGGCAATGGCCAGGCGCATGCCATGGGCTGCGACAATGCCAAGTCTCTGGTCTGTATCTTCCTGGCGGGAGGTGCGGATTCGTTCAACATGTTCGTGCCCGGTGGTAGCCGCTATACCGATTATCGCGATTCACGTCGCGAGCTGGCCGTTGCCGAGAACGATTTACTATCAGTGAATGACGCTCAACAGGGCAGTTTCGGTTTTCACTCGCTGCTACCCGGCTTTCAACAGCTGTACACTGAGCAGCGACTGGCTGTCATCAGCAATGCCGGGCCGCTGATCAGGCCCACGTCCAAATCGGATTACCTCGGAACAGTTGCGTTACCGCAGTCACTGTTTGCCCACAACACGCAGCAGAAACTGTGGCAAACCGGTGCTGGCATCGTCAACGGCAACAACGCCTTCGGCTGGGGAGGTGCCATCAGCGCCCATGCCGCCAACTGCAACGGCAACATACCCGTTGCACCGGCTTTCTCGATGGGTGGCAGCACGGACTGGCTAGCGTCGGCAAAATCCAACTATGTCAGCTTGAACGCCGATGTGGCCGTTGAACGCATGTACGGCTATGACAACATCAGCGACTGGATTCCACCCCAACGACTGAGCAGAGTGGGCCGCAGCCTGAATGAGCTGATCGCCCAAGGGCAGCAAAGCGGCAATCCCCTGCTCACTCGCGCTATTGCAAATGCGGTTGGACGAGCCTCCGATGCAACCTCCTCCCTGCACGCGGCCCTGAAAGCCAACCCGTTGCCACAGATGCAATACAACGGCAGCAACAAGCTGGCTAAACAACTTCACCTTGTAGCGAAGCTGATCGCCAGCCGCGGGCAGCTGGGTATGCAGAAGCAGGTGTTCTTCGTGTTGATGGGGGGCTGGGATACGCACTCCGATCAGCTGGAGCGTCAGCCTGATCTGCTCACAGCACTCAACGAGGCGGTGACCAGCTTTCAGGCGACCATCGACGATATCAATCTGGCGTCGAGTGTCACCTCGTTCACTGCATCGGACTTCGGTCGCACACTGACGAGTAACGGCAATGGCACCGATCATGGCTGGGGCGGACACAGCTTCGTGTTTGGCAGCGCTGTGGATGGCGGACGCGTTATCGGTGAGACACCCAACTACTCCACAACCAATAACCCCGATGACGCTGGAGAGGACGATGGATCATTCGCCGGACGCATCATTCCCAAAATTTCCGTCAACCAGTACGCTGCCACACTGTCGCGCTGGATGGGTGTCTCTGAAGCAGAATTGAATCAGGCACTGCCAGACTTGCAGAATTTCACCGAAACCAACCTGGGTTTCATGAACGCGTGAACCGGTAAGGCACCTGCCCTGTTACTCAGCGTAAAGGGCGGGTGATCACTGGCCAGTTTGTATTTCAGTTACTTTCGATCATGTTCATGCGCTGTCACTGATCCCACAGCACGTTTTCCTGACTGGCCTGCGCCGCTTCCAGCAACTCTATCAGTGGCCCGGCTCGAGTGCTGAGCGCAACGGGAGGTTTCTCATCGGACGAGCCATCCGCCGGGAATGAGCCATTGTCAACCGGTGTATTCGCAT
>CALLPU010000514.1 GCA_938016235.1 uncultured Granulosicoccus sp.
AAAACGCAGCAAGCCAGAGCAAAAAACAGCGACAGGTTCAACGGGGTTCGCGTGACCTCCATACCAAACCAGCCGAGGAACTCGTGCATGAACGGCAACCAGGCTGATTCGTCGAAAACGCGCGACTCCGGTGACATCTGACCTGGCTTGATCAGGACATTGACCAGCAGGTACACCATGATCGATGCTGCTATGAAATTGAACATGATGGTAGTGATAACGATGTGACTGCCGCGGTGCGCCTGCAACCAGGCGGGAATGAAGGCCCAGGCCGCGCCGAACAAACCAGCAGCCATGATGCCTATCGGTATCAGTAGTATCGCCGGCAGGTACTGATCCAGCAGCAGGAACACAAGGCCCACGCCCAGCCCGCCAATATATGCTTGCCCTTCCCCGCCAATATTGAACAGGTTGGCATGAAAGGCAACCGCCACGGCCAGACCCGTGAAAATAAAGTTGGTGGTGTAATAGAGCGTGTAACCAATCGCTTCGTCGTAGCCAAAAGCGCCGTTGATCATGATGCCAACCGCTTCTATCGGATTCACACCGATGGCCAGCATGATCAGCCCGGCAAAGAACAACGCCACGATAATGTTCAAGACCGGAATAACACCAATTTCAAGCCATGCCGGTAATGGGATACTACTGGTACTCACACTCATGCGGCCGAGTCTCGGGCTGAATCACGTGTTGAGTCTCGCATGGCATCCTGAGCTGACCTGGTCGCACCTCGTCCATCGTCGTTATGTGCATTCGCCATCATCAGACCCAGCTGTGTCTTGTTGGCATCACGCCCGTTGATCTCGGCGACAATCTGGCCCTCGTACATCACCACGATGCGATCAGCCAACGCCATGATTTCATCCAGCTCCACCGACACCAGCAAAACGGCACAACCACCGTCGCGCATTTCAATGATCTTTTCGTGGATAAGCTCAATGGCACCAATGTCGACACCGCGAGTTGGCTGCCCCACCAACAGCACATCCGGCGCTTTTTCCAGTTCACGTGCAAGGATCAGTTTCTGCTGATTCCCCCCGGAGAAAGAGGCTGACTTGAGTTTGGGATCGCCGGGGCGAACGTCAAAACCGCTCATCAGGTTTCGACAAGCGTTGCGTATGGTGTCCAGCTGTAACAACCCGCGCAGATTGAACTGTGTTGAGCGCTGGTAACCCAGTACAGAACTTTCCGCAGCAGTGAATGCCTTCACCAGCCCCAGCTTGAGACGATCTTCAGGCACGTGGTGCACCTTGTTAGCGCGCATCTGCGAAGGGCCTATCGGATTCTCAGCGGTTGTTTTCTGGCCGTTGATCACGAAATGACCGGTACCCGGTGGTGTAATACCCGACAACACTTCCAACAGCATGCTCTGGCCATTACCAGCCACTCCAGCCACGCCGAGAATTTCACCTCGCTTGACGGACAAGGACAGATTCTTCAGCCGGGTTTTACCACTGTTGTCGACCACACCAAGATCGACGACCTCAATGCCCAGCGGCGTATCGTCTGGTAGTGACTCTACCCTGTGATAGCTTTTCGTTTCCAGCTTGCGACCCACCATGAGCTCAGCCAGTTCGCTCATAGTGGTGTCTGCGGTATTCAAATGGGCCACCATTTCACCCATTCGAAGCACAGAAACAGTATCGGTTACGTCCATTATTTCACGCAGCTTGTGCGTGATCAGGATAACGGTGACACCGCGTTCTTTCAGTGCATTCAGTACGCGAAACAGTTGATCAGCTTCCTGTGGTGTCAGCACACCGGTAGGCTCATCAAGAATCAGAATTTCAGCATGCCGATAGAGCGCTTTTAGAATTTCAGTTCGCTGTTGCTCCCCGACGGGCAGGTCAGACACGAGTGTGTCGACGTGAACAGACAACTGATACTCGTCAGCCAGACGCTGCAGCTCCGAGCGTGCGTCTTTGGCGCTGTGTGACAGGAGTGCGTGGTCTTCAGCACCCAGCATGACGTTCTCGAGAACGCTGAAGGTATCGACCAGCATGAAGTGCTGGTGAACCATACCGATGCCGGCATCGATCGCATCGCGCGAGCTGGTGATGGATACGGATTTACCGTTGATGAGCACATCTCCCGAATCAGCCTGGTAAAAGCCGTAGAGAATACTCATCAAGGTGGATTTTCCGGCCCCGTTCTCTCCCACAATGCCGTGGATGGTGCCGCGTCGAACACGCAGGTCGATGTCCTTGTTGGCTCGAACGGCACCGAAGCGTTTGGAGATACCACGCAACTCAATGGCGTAATCCATGGAGGGGGTTGCCGCGTCGGGTGTCGATGCCGATGGGGAAGCAGCGCTCCCCGCAACGGCATCGGTATTACGACCGCTCATGATCACCCAACAGTCTCGATGGTGTTGCAGTGCAATCCATCAATACCACCTGCTGTTAAAGAGATTGTGTCAATACTCGCTGATCAGTAGGTGCAGGCGTTGTCGCTCATGTAGTCGTGAACTGAAATTTCACCGGCTACGATGGACGCAGCTGCTGCTTCAACCGCCGCCTTCATGTCAGCAGTGATCAGGCTTTCGTTGTTCTCATCCAGTGCCCAGCCTACACCTTCTTCTGCCAGGCCAAGTACTTTCATGCCCGGCTCCCAGGTGCCGTTCATGGCTTCGTTGAAAGCGTTGTATGCAGCAACATCAACACGCTTGAGCATGGACGTCAGCATGGTGCCCGGATGCAGGTAGTTCTGGTTGGAGTCAACACCGATTGCGAGCTTTCCACCGTCTTTGGCAGCCTGGTATACCCCGACGCCGGTACCACCGGCAGCGGCGTAAATCACATCAACACCCCGGTCGAACTGACCCTTCGCCAGTTCACTACCCCGACCCGGATCGTTCCAGGCAGACGGTGTTGTTCCTGTCATGTTCTGAATGACATCGACTGATGCATCAGCGTGCTTTGCACCCTGCTCGTAGCCACAGGCAAAACGACGAATCAACGGGATGTCCATACCACCGACGAACCCGACCATGTCGGATTCGGACGCCATGGCTGCGAGAAGACCCACCAGAAACGAGCCCTCCTGTTCCTTGAACACCACCGACTGCACGTTGGGCAGATCGACGACACCATCAATGATCGTGAATTTGGTGTCAGGAAATTCCTTGGCAACCGTTTCCATGGGGCCTGCCTGCGCGAACCCCACACCTAGAATAGGGTTGGCACCACGCTGAGCCATGCGTCGGATGGCCTGCTCGCGCTGCGTCTCGTTGGTGACTTCGAACTCACGGTATTCGACACCAGATTCGGCCTTGAATCGTTCTACGCCGTCGTAAACGCCCTGGTTGAAGGACTTGTCGAACTTTCCGCCCATGTCAAACACGACGGCTGGTGAGATATCGGCTGCAGATACCGCGGATGCAGCGAACAGCATCCCGGCAACGACACCCAAGCGTGAGATTGTCATAGTGTTGGTCCTCGATAAATGGGTAACGGCTCGGCCGAAATCACACCGCAATGACGCATCAGCGGCCGCCAGATTTCGAGTGTATCACGAACCCTTTTCCGCACACGTGCCCCATGTGATGCCAGTCTGGTCAGGCTACTCGGTGCGCCCACCCACGGATGGCCCGGTTCAGCACGAGGCACACGATCAGCTTCGTGTACATCTTTCACAGCGACGATTCAGCGGCACGGCACAACCCACGTTCATCGATCAATCGGCCGCCTGATCGGCTTCAATGAGCAACTGCGCCAGCTCGGGAAAGCTGTCCTTGTAGTAGTACGGTGAGGTCTGATCCGGGCTTTGCGGGTTCTCCTCATTAACACCGTAGTCCAGTCCTTTTTCACTCAGCACTTTGTACTTCTTGATGACGCCCGGGCGAGTTGAGCTCTCTCGCGTTGCTTCTTCGAGCAAGCCGATTTTCAACATCAGCTTGTTGGCCTTGACCGCCGATAACGCAATGTCATGCTCCTTCAGCAGTTTGGTTATGGATTCGACGTCTTTACCTTTCATGACACTCTCACATTGCGCTCTGAATAGCCTGAAAAATACCACGACCCATCGGTTCGTCGCGACCTGAGAATACTCTGCCGTGGAATCGGTTCAATCACGCGGCTCTGCCGTCGGCTGCGACTCCAGTGCAGCATCGCGAAAGCGTTCCGCCAGAGCCTGCGCATCAAGCGGGCTGACACCCACAAGCTCCAGCGTATCCTCCCCCATCAGCAAAGCGGTTTCAAAGGTCTCGCTGTAGGCACGATCGGCTCCACCACGCAATAGTCGATGTTCGTCGGCCGTATTCACCGCTCTGGCAAGCAGAATCATGTGCGGGTATTCACGCCGAATGCGCTTGAGCAGATCGGCTGCCGCTTCGGGATCATCAATGGCAATGATCATCACGGCAGCTTGCGACGCACCCGCAGCTTCCAGCAGGTCAGGCCGCAGCGCATCCCCATAGAATCCCACAAACCCATCTGCCCGCAGTTCGGCAAATCGATCCGGATTGTGGTCGATGACGACCGCTCGAAAACCATTTTCCTGAAGCATTCGAGCCACCACGCGCCCCACCCGCCCATAGCCTGCGATGATGACTTGTGAATCAGCGGTTGCACCCACCTCAATGCCCGTTTCGGTTTGCTGCCGTGCAGGCACGTTATCGCGGCGTGCTGCAAAAAACAGCAGTATCGGTGTGGTGAGCATCGACAGGGCAACCACCAGCACCAGCTGGGCTGCCAGTTTGTCGGGAATGGCTTGGTAGGTGATGGCCATGGCAATGACCACGAATGCCAGCTCACCGCTCTGCGCCAGTACCGTCGCCAACCAGATACGTTGTCGGCGCGGCACGGCAGAGTAGCGCAGGATATTTCGCACGATCCAGGCCTTCACTACCACCAATAGCGCGACCAGCGCAAAGGTCTCAAGGGGTTTGCGAATGAATGTGCCAAAATCAATCTGCATGCCGGTTGAAATGAAAAACATACCCACCAGTAGACCGCTGAACGGATGAATCGCAATGCGGATAGCGGAACCGTATTCTGAGCGGATGAGCAGCAACCCGCCCAGCAAGGCACCCAGCTCCAACGGCAAATCCAGAGCCTGAACAATCAGCAGCATGCCGATAATGAGAAGCAACGCAAAGGCGGCAAAAACCTCATCAAGACCCACACTGACAACGTACCGAAATACACGCCGCAACAGCAGATGCCCGAATATGCCGAAGCCTCCCAATACCACCAGACCCATCACCACTTTCGGCCAGGGACTGCCCTGGGTTATCGCTGCATCCAGACTGAGCAGCGGCAAAAACACAATGACCGGTACCATTGCCATCGATTGCGTCAATAGCAGTTGATGACCCGTCTCGGTGAGCGGCGATCCCGTCGGGTAGCGTTCATTAAACGCATGTGATGCCACAGCCTCTGAGGAAATGGACAGCGCAAGCCCTGCCACCAGCGCGTGATGCCACGGGTGGCCAATCAGCATCCCGACCAGCGTGACCACCAGCGCTGTCAGGCAGAACTGCAACACACCCAGAGAGATCAGATCACCGAGAAGACGATGCACCCGCGCAGGCGTTGCCTGCAGCGCCACGAGAAACAGGAGCAGCACAGTGGCCACCCGGGAAAACAGCTCGATATGCTGCGCATCCCGTATCAGGGCCAGACCCCATGGGCCAATCAGAATGCCGGCAAAAAGATAGCCGAATACCGGACCCAGCCCCAGACGTTTGGCACTGGGAACCGCGAGTAATCCCGCTAACAGGTAGATAAAGATGTTGAGCAGCAGGCTGTTGGATTCACTCATGTCTGGCTCTCCAACTCAACTCCAGCGACAGTGCCTTGTTCAGGCCAGTGTAATACGAGCCAGAGACGATAGAGTGCAGCTTCCTATGCGCAGCTATTCGTCCAGCGTGTCAGAAATCCATCCAGCCAATGGGTGATTGACGCATCGTGGGCGTGTGCGTCTTTCATCATACGCGCGCGTTGTTCATCATTCAGCCGCCCGGTCGGACGCTGGCGATTTCTTTCGTGCCAGATGGCCAGCACTTCAGCATTCACCTCGGGATGAAATTGTACGCCAAGCACCTTGTCGTTGAGTGCATAGGCCTGGTTCGGAAACTCATCGCCCGTTGCAATTCTCTGCGTACCCGATGGCAGCTCGAAACCCTCTGAGTGCCACTGCATGACCGTCAACGGCTCACCCAGAAATTGCGGGTGCTCAGGCACGGGATCCACTCGGCAAAAACCGACCTCTTTTATCTCTTCATCGTGGGGTTGAACACGTGCGCCCAACACACGAGCCAGCATCTGGGCGCCCAGACAAATTCCAAAATACGGAGTGTCCTGTTCCAGACACGCCTCAACGAACGACAGTTCACGCCGTACCCAATCATGGTCTGTGCAATCGTTGGCGCTGTTTGCACCGCCGAAAACGATAACCCCGGAGTAACCTGCCGGATCGGGAAAAGGCTGATCGGACACGGGATAACACCAATCAACGGCTCGATTGTTTGCCTCCATCCAGCGCGTGCAGCGATCCATATTCCAGTTTTCGGAATGTTTCACAAAAAGATAACGCTGGGTACTGCCACTCATCAGGACTTATCGCACTCGAATGTAAAAAGGTTCGGAAATGGCGCTTTCACCGAAAGGATCGGTAGCTTCTATACGCAAATCCCGCACCCATGTACGTGCGGCGGGGCGACCCGATACGATGCCCGTGTCTTCATCGATGGTGACACCGGTGGGTAACTGGCTGCGTCCGACGATCTCATAGGTAAGATCATCACCATCATCGTCTTCGAATTCAGGCGCTACCGGTCGAATGAACCGCCCTAGCAAGATGATCTGATCAAACACGGTGTCTTCCACATACTCGGGGGCTGAATTTTCCGGAATCACCGGTGCTGCTTCAATATTCAGCGTCACAAGCGCCTCTATTTCGCGCCCTCCATCGCTGACAATCAACGTGAATGCGTGAGTACCGACGTCATCATCATCGGGAATTCCCGACAGCACACCGGCAGCGCTCAAACGTAATGTGCCCTCGGATGGCAGCTCATCGTCATCATCGAGTGAGAAAGTCAGATCGACCGACTCCGGGTCTGAAAAATACGCTGCCAGATCTTCTGTGAACAGCTCACCTTCCGTTGCTTCCAGCAACGGTATGTCGTCAGTTAACACAGGCGATTGATTTCGGGCAACGATGCGCAACGTAACCTTGGCAGTGGACGTCAGTTCGCCGTCGGTAACGGCATATTCAAAGCTGTCAAATTGATCGGTCAGGATGTCTTCAAGGCTCGATTCGTAGATGAAAGAACCATCAGCTTCCAACGTCAACTCAGCAGCGAAAGACGGTGCAACAACCGGCTCAGTCACGATGGACAATTCATTGTCGCTGACATCGATATCATCTTCATCATTGGAGAGCAGGTTATCGTCGCGGTCGTCAAACACCTCCCGTATACCTTCGCGCACAACAAACGTATCGTCTCTCGCCACCGGAGCTTCGTTGATGGCGATAAAGCAGAAGGTAAACTCGCGTTTGTTCACAAGCCCCGTGACATCTTCAACGCTAAGATCGTAGCGCATGCCAATGGACGCCTTCAGCTGAGGCGCACGCAGGATAAATTCAGCTACCCCATCGCTCGTTTCTACCGGCTCAAAGTTCAGCGAGCACGCCTGCGGATCGGTGCATGCTTCCGACAGCACAGGGGCCGCCAGATCAGGCTTGAAACCATCCTGGGCAGCGCACACCGCCAGGTTGCCCTGCTCCAGTGGCGCATCACTCCAGATGTAGTCTTGTTCGCTCACCGTCGTTGTATCGCGACTGGCTGTTATGCGTGCTTCCGTGTTTTCCAGAATGGCAATGGAGCCGCCCACCGGGGCATCATCCAGGAACACTTCGGTTTGCGGTACAAACCCCTGGTTTCCGGTGGAATCTACCCAGTCACAGGCCACGAGTAGCAAGCACGGCGAAACAATTAGCGGCCATAACCGGAGTCGATTAGTCACAGTCAATTACCTTATGTGGTGATCAATGATGATGCTCAGAAAATCCTGCCGCACTCGCTCGGCATCCACGCTCATACAGACGTGAGTGGCCGGCCGGTTCTGCCAGTGTGGTAACGAGTAAGCATAGCCTTTGCGATCCAGCGCAAGTTGCCCTACAGCGAGCCCATCGGGTATGACCCTTGCCGCACCGGATGCCACAGTGAAGGCGTCGGGCATGACGACATAGGCCACAGCCGCCGCATCGTGCATGGCGCACTGAGGTTCTGCACCTTGTTCGGAGGCTTCTTTGGCTGCGCCACTACGGGTATAGAAATCCACATAAAACCGACTGCTGGACCAGATCAGATCTCCGGTGTTGCGCGCATGATCCTGCAGGCTCTTCAGGTGGCTGTCTCCCAGCATGATGCGGTGCGTAACATCAAGACCCACAACGGTCGCTGGCCAGTCAGCAGCGAACAAGGCGTCAGCAGCGTGCGGATCATTCAGAAAATTGGCTTCAGCCACCGGTGATACATTGCCGGGCTCCGACACCGTTCCGCCCATGATGACCAGACCAGCCACCAGGGAAGGCAGTTCAGGTTCGCGTCTGAGGGCCTCAGCGATATTCGTCAACGGACCTACAGCCACCAGCGTAATCTGTTGAGGCTCCGCCCGAGCCGCCGCGATGATGAAATCGGCTGCGTCAAGTGGCTCCAGACTGGCATGTCTGGCAGTAGCCGTGAGCGGCGCAGTCTGTGTGGCCGCTGACCCCGGTTGGCTACCCGGATAAACATTGCCCAGTCCATCAGCACCATGCACAAAATCGGCGTGCGGTAACGGTGACTGAACGCCGGGAACGGCAGCACCTTTGGCAACGGCCACCGATTGCGCTCCAAGTGTTTCAAGAATGTACTGCGCATTACGAGTGGCGTAATCAATATTGATATTACCGAACACGGTGGTCAGGGCAAGCAGCTCAATATCAGGGTGAGCCAGTGCGTAGGCGATGGCCATTGCATCGTCTACACCGGGGTCGGTATCGAGTATTACTTTATGCATTTACAGCTCATCGGATTGCGGATCCTAATCATAGTTGACTGACCGCTGAGAATGTTCAGCTAATTCAGAAACGCATCGACAGCGGCGGCATCGGGAATACTGGGTGTGGCCCCGGCCACCGTGACCGACAACGCTGCGGCGGCACAACCACGACGCAGGCACTCCTGATCATCCAGACCCGATATCATTGCCGCGAGAAAATACCCAACGAACGTGTCTCCCGCACCAGTGGTGTCAACGACATCAACCGCCGAGGCCTGTTGGCGGAACTGCTCCGCCTGACTGTGCAATACAGCGCCTTTGGCACCTAGCGTCAGCACCAATCGGGATTGTGGGTACTTCTCCGCCAGACGATTCAAGAGCTCATCGGGATCGGTGGTGCCAGCCAACTGCTCCGCTTCCGTTTCATTGACAATCAACACGGCACATTGTTCCAGCGGCAACGCGGCAACATCAGGCGTCATCGGTGCGGGGTTGAATGCTATGCGCATGCCCTTATGGGCGGCGATGTCCATGGCAGTCTGGATGCCGTTGCACTCGTTCTGTATCAGCAACCAGTCGTCAGGAGTGGCTTCCTGCAAGTGCTTTTCAAGCGCTGTAGCGTCAAAGGATTGATTGGCTCCACCGTGCAGGATGATCGAATTCTCGCCATTGTCATCCACCTGGATAATCGCATGCCCGCTGGGCCCGGCAACGGATTCCACACCCCGGATATCCACACCTGCGTCACTCATTTGCTTGCTGGCCCACTGATCACCGTCGCCAATGCGTCCTACATGCTGTACGTGAGTTCCTGCTCTGGCCAGCGCTACGGACTGGTTGGCACCCTTACCGCCCAACACCGTGCTCATTGACCGGCTGGCAAGCGTCTCCCCGGGCTTTACCAGATGGGGTACCCGATAGATCATATCGATGTTGATAGAGCCAAAATTGTAAACCGTCACTGAAGTGTCCTTTGCCTGTTAAACAGCCCCGCCGATCAGTGTAACAGTGTGATCGAAGGCGACGGAGTCTGAGCAGAAACAGGGCATCGCAGGCGGGCGTTAACCGATACCTCTGCTACCCGCAGAACACGGAATACGGTGTCATGACAGTGTTCACAGATAGCGGGTAGTCCCTGCACAGAACATGGCGTAGACTCCACCACATGCGCCCTGAACTCAACATCGCGTCCCCCTGCCGAGGCATCTGTCGAATCGACGAACCCACGCAACTGTGTGAGGGTTGCCTGCGCACCATCGATGAAATCACGCGCTGGTCGAGGATGGACAGTGACCAGAAGCTTGCCGTGCTGACGGCCTGCCTCGATCGTCAGCAGATACCCAGCAAGGCGGAGGCTTCCGACAAATCCGCCAGCATCGCTGATGGGGTACCGGGCAACGCCTCTGATGGCTGTGAGTAGCGGTTTACCCACGCAACCTTGAAACCAAAATGGGCAGCGCCGGCAGCGTCCCAGGAATTTGACGAGAAAAAGGCAATGCGCTCCGCTGGTATGCCCAGCGCATCAACGGCAAGCTGATAAACCCGGGGGTCTGGCTTGTATACCCCTACCGACTCCACAGACAGCTGATGATCGATCGTTGCCTGAATACCGGCGTTGTTCACTGCCGCGTCGATCATTGCCGGACTGCCGTTAGTGAGAATCGCTGTGCGCAAGCCCGCCGATTTGATTAGCTGCAGCACGCCAGACACCTCCTTGAATGGCGACAGTGTCAGGTAGGCCTGCATCAGGGCCTGCTGCAAGTGACTGTCGTTAATGGCCACTTCGCGGAGGCTCACCGCCAATGCATCGGCAGTCAACTGCCAGAAATCGGTGTGACTGCCCATCAGACTGCGCAGCCAGGTGTACTGAAGCTGGCGGGTTCGCCAGGCCAGCGACAGTTGCCCGTATCCCGGGCCAATCCGATCGCGCAAACCCTCGACAGCCGAGTTCACGTCAAACAACGTTCCATAGGCATCAAAAACGCAGGCTTCCGTGTTCTCGAATGATGCAACACTCATGACTGCACTCCTCGTTGCTCTGGAGGGGGTATGGAATAGGTGCCCGTAGCGTGGGCTACCACATTAGTGCCGGTATCAGACTCGCTGATCAGTGAGACTTCGCCCACCGCCAACCGTTTTCCCAGTTTGAGCATACGTGCATCGGCAATCACGTCGCCCGGTGCGGGACGGCGCAGAAAGTTGATGGAAAGCTGCGTGGTGACGGCCAGTTCAACCGGCCCGATTCTGGACAGCACGAGTGCATACAGAGCCGCATCCGCCAGCCCCATCATGACAGGCCCGGCAATGGTGCCACCCGGTCGCAAAAACCGCTCACTGTATACCGCCCTCATGCGTACATGATCGGCGCGAAAGTAATCGACCTGCATACCCATCATTTGAGCAAATGGCAGCCGTTCATCCATGATGATCTGGAATTCAGACACACTCAAAGCCAGAGCATCAGGTGCAGCTGAAGAATTGTTGGTATCGATAGCCATGATGTCGTCAGCAGGTTTCGTGTCGTGAGCCATGAAGCAGTACAGGAGCCTAGCCTTTCATTTAAACGTGCAGTGCACACTTATCGCCCTACTCTAACACTGCTCACTCGCGGTAAACTGAAGCTCGCCAGCGCGCCTTCTTTTCAACGCCAGGAGATCTCCGACATGGATAACGCGTCCGATGCACCCGAGCTTGCCCCCTTGTTGCTACAGGAACTCAGCCAACACGGCGTTCTGACGCTGACCTTGAACCGACCTGAACAATTCAACCCGTTGAGCGAAGCCATGCTCAATGCCCTGCAATCGGCTCTCGATAGCATTGAGCCACAAACCCGGGTGGTGGTAATCGCCGCAACCGGACGGGCTTTCTGTGCAGGTCATGATCTCAGGGAAATGCGTGCCCATGCCGATGAGGCCAGCGGCGGCGAAGCCTGGCAACGAGCTCTGTTCAAGAAGTGCAGTCATTTCATGCAGACTCTGATCAACATCCCGCAGCCTGTCGTTGCGAAGGTACAGGGCCTGGCGACAGCAGCAGGCTGTCAGTTGGTCGCCAATTGCGACCTGGCGATTGCCGCCGATGATTGCCGGTTCGGGGTTTCCGGCATCAATCTGGGCTTGTTCTGCAGCACGCCATCGGTAGCGCTATCGCGCAATCTGTCCAGAAAGCGAGCGTTTCAGATGTTGATGACGGGTCAATTCATCAACGCCGCGCAGGCTGTTGAGTGGGGCATGCTGAACCAATGCGTGGCGGCAGAGGAACTCGACAGCGCTGTTGACGCTCTGTGCACCGAGATCTGTTCAAAATCCCAGGTCGCTGTTACCACCGGCAAGAACCTGTTTTATCAGCAGCTCGAAAAACCGCTGGCGGAAGCGTACGAGCTGGCCGGCGCGGCCATGGCCTGCAACATGATGTCTGATGATGCCAAAGAAGGCATTGATGCGTTTTTTGACAAACGATCACCCGAATGGAAAAACAGCTGAACTGTCACCTGCCAGCCTGATATCAACCCTGAGATTCCCCGGTTGAGCGGTTACCAACACACAAGCGTGATTACAGACCGACGGCTTTTTTTACCGGCGTCGTGGCGTTGTTCGCCATCCATTGCTCCAGCTCATCCACCGCCATGGGGTGGCTGATCAGATAGCCTTGCGCTTCATTGCAATCAAAGCCTCGCAAGATGTCAAACTGTTGCTGTGTTTCGACGCCCTCTGCCACAACGGTCAGATGAAGATTATGACTCAGCGTTATGATCGCGGACACGATCGCCACATCACCCGGATCAATGCACAGATCCTTGACAAACGATCGGTCTATCTTCAGCTTGTCAACCGGCAGGCGTTTCAAATAGCTCAATGACGAAAATCCCGTGCCGAAGTCATCAATCGCCACTTGAATACCCAGCGCTTTCATACTGCGTAGTATCTTGATGCCCTTCTCGATATCCTGCAGCAACAGACTTTCTGTCAGTTCAATTTCAAGCAGGCGCGGATCCAGACCACTGTGGCCAATGGCCTGATTGATATCCTCGATCATGTCGCTATGAGTGAACTGCACCGACGAGCAATTAACCGCAATGGACATCGGCGCCATGCCCGCATCAATCCATCGCTGCATCTGTTCACAGGCATGACTCAACACCCAACGCCCAAGCGGCAGAATGAGCCCTGTCTCTTCAGCCAGGGGAATGAACTCTGTCGGGCTGACGTTGCCTTTTGACGGATGATACCAGCGCACCAACGCCTCCATGCCACTCAGCGCCCCGGTGGTCATGTCCAGCTTCGGCTGATACACCACCGTCAGCTCTTCGTTTTCAATGGCTGAACGCAAATCACCTTCCAAAGAGAAGCGCTCCAGTGCCTGCTCATGAATTTCACGCGAATAGAACTGGTATCCGTTGCGACCAGATTCCTTGGCGTGATACATCGCCACATCGGCATTCTTCATCAACGCTTCCGGCGTCACACCATCAGACGGGAATACACTGATCCCGATCGTGGTAGTGACCGATACCGTGTTGCTACCTATCTGATATGGAACGCTGATGGTTTGCGCAATGCGTTCCGCCACTCTGGCAGCGTCCTCGGCCCGATTCACCTGACCCAGCAGTACCACGAATTCGTCCCCACCGAGGCGCGCAACGGTGTGCTGTGAATCGGGCTCTTCTGTATCATTATTGCCACTGACCATATCGCTATCGCGCACAACGCCAGTGAGACGAGCTGATACCTGTTTGAGCAGATCATCACCAGCATCATGACCCAATGTGTCGTTGACCTGTTTGAAATGGTCCAGATCCAGAAACAGTACGGCAAACTTCGCATCGTTGCGACGTGCCAGTTTCAGTGTGTAACGAAGCTGCTCGTTAAGCTGCGCCCGATTGGGTAACCCCGTCACTAGATCATAGTAGGCCAGATTATGAATCTGCCGCTGTGCGTTGGTTCGTTCCGTGATGTCCTGAATGGTACCCAGCATGTGCGTGCAATGCCCATCATCCGGGCAATGAGGCTCTGCTTCAAGGCGAATGCGACGCACTGAATCATCATTCAGACTCGGGGTCGAGAATTCTATGTTGAACGGTTGACGTTCTTCGACCGACTGCTCGGCAATCAGTCGAACGTTATGACGATCCGATTCCTCGATGCGATCCAGAAATTCAACCCAGGTATCCATGGTGTCGTCTTGCTGCAATCCCAACACTCTGCCAAATTCACGCGACCACGATAGATGGTTGGAGGCCAGGCACCATTCCCAGTTACCTAACCGTGCAATGCGTTGCGCGTTGTCCAGTTTGGCTTGACTGGAGCGCAAGGCATCTGCCGTTAACTTGGAACGCAGCATGTACTGCACACGATGCGGCAAGATGAAAAAATTGATCGGCTTGGTCAGAAAATCGGTAGCACCCTCGTCATAGGCACGCGTAATGGAATCCAGATCGTCAAGGCCGGTGATCATCAGGATGGGCACATGCGCACCCGACATGAGCTGCCGGATGCCGCTGATGGCCTCAAAGCCGTCCATAACCGGCATGACCGCATCCATGATGATCAGATCCGGCTCATGTTCCTTGAAACTGGCTATTGCCTGAATACCATCGGCCGCCTGAACCACCTCAAAACCTGCGTCTTCCAATGCACCTTCAGCCATCATGAGGCTGGCAATGTCATCGTCTACATGCAGAACGATCGGGCGATCACGCTGCGTATTAGGCATGACCATCTGCACGGCTTGTGTTACAGCTTCAAGCATCAGGCGGCTTTTGACATGTGCTGGTCAAGCGCAACGCAGCATTCGTTAAACAGATCTTCCAAGCCATCACCCAACGCTACGCAGGCCGGAAAATTTTCTTCTCTTGCCGCTCGCTCAAGATCACGACAACGCTCGGACAGCATCTGAGCCCCGACATAAGCGCTGGAGGATTTCATGGTGTGTGCAGCGTTGCGCACGACCTGCAGATCACCCTCGGCCAAACCTTCGTTCATGGTTGCAATGGCCTTGGGCGATTCAGTCTTGAATAACTCCACGACACGCAGCAATAAATCAGGTTTGCCGGGCCGTTGTAATGATGCAATGGCTTTCAAGGCATGGGGATCGATGGCATTACTCATGTCAGCGCGCTCGCGGGGTGCGTGTCCCGTGCCAGGAACCCAGTCCATGACTGTTGATGGATGCCTGATCTCTGCCGAATTGAGCGTACTGTTGCATGAGTTCGCTTTTCAGTGAATCAAGTCTCACTACTGACGCCTCCAGACTCGGCTCGGTGGTCAGATCCACAGGCAGTGAGGCCATCGGGGGGGATAGGGCAAGCGGCGAACTTTCCGTGCTGGCTTCCACCTCGGCGGCGGTCTCACTCACCCAGAAAATCAGCATCGCGCTCATGATGAGCGCCAGAAAAGCTGCAAACCATTGCCCGGACGGCAGAGCCATATAACCCCACATCAGCAGCAGGTATAACCCCGCAGCCACCCCCAAGCGCACAACCGGTGAACTCTTCAACGTCAGCATCCTCGCATACAGCTCATGAAACCCGTATCGACGTAGTTCCCGACAACTTGACAAAACTAACGAGGTTAATTGTGTTGGCACACCTCAGGTTCGACGGCAACAGTCTCAAAAACCGTCAAATCAGATCAATCCTGCCTCTCGCCAACGGGCCTGCTGCTCGGCATCGGCACCCAGCCAGGATTCCAGCACCTGGGTGGTGTGTTCTCCCAGATCCGGGCCAGCCCAATGCGTCTGTGCCGGTGTTTCGCACAAGCGAGGGTGCACAGTTGGCATTAAACGGGTCTCATCACCAACGCTCACGGACTCAAACGCCTGCCGTGCCCTGAAGTGCTCATCGTCGGCAATATCAGCGATGGAATTGACGGGCCCTGCAGGGACATCGGCAGCGTCCAGCTGCTGCAACGCGCTTTTAGACTCGTGCTGAGCGCACCACTCGGAAAGCGCCTCGTCAATCATTGATTCGTGCTCGACACGCCCCTGATTGTGGGTCAGTCGGGTGTCTGTCGCCAGATCTGGTCTTTGAATAGCGTGCATCAGTCGCTTGAAAATGGAATCGCCGTTTCCGCCGATCACGATAAACCGGCCATCCCGGCACCGATAGGTATTGGTTGGCACTATGCCGGTTACGGTGGAACCGGACGGTTCGCGAATCAGCCCGGCGCCATCGTATTCGGGCAATACTCCTTCCATCATGTTGAACACCGATTCCACAATGGAGACGTCCACGCATTGACCGCCCTGGCCTATTCTCTGTCGGGCGATCAATGCAAGCAAGGCCCCCATGGCGGCATGCATACCCGCCAGCGTATCGCCCAGGCTCAGGTTCATGCGGACAGGCTTCTCACCTGGATGTCCATTGACGTAGCGTAGTCCAGCAACAGCCTCGCAGGCTGACGCAAATCCGGGTTTTGACGCATAGGGTCCGGTCTGGCCATAGCCTGATACGCGCGTGTAGATCAAATCAGGGTTGATCGGCTTGATCGCATCCGGCCCCAGCCCCCAGCTCTCCATACGACCCGGGCGAAAATTCTCAATGAGAATATCCGCATGACCGAGTAACTGACGGGCAATGTCGCAACCGGCCGGTTGCGACAGATCCAGTGTCAGGGATTTCTTGTTGCGAGCAATACTGCGCCACCAGTAAGACGTGCCGGTTTCGTCCAGCTTGCGCCACGTTCTGAGCGGATCACCTCGCCCGGGAGGTTCAATCTTGATGACTTCGGCACCAAAAGCCGCGAGCATCTGACCGGCAAACGGGCCGGCAATCAACTGCCCCATCTCCAACACACGGATGCCTGAGAGCGGTAGTCTATGGAGACTGCTGTGTTGTGATTCCATAATTTTTCCACGAGATTGCTGCCGATGAGCGTTTACCATCCTACTACCCCTGTAGCATTCCAGCCCGGGGACGCCGACACACCGTTGCCTGCGCATACGGCAAACTACACCCCGCTAAGCCCGCTCAGCTTTTTGAAGCGCAGCGCAGACGTCTATCCTGATCGACCATCCGTGATTCACGGCGAGCATCGTTACACCTGGGCACAAACGTATGAGCGATGCTGCGCTGGTGCTGCCAGACTGGCAGCGCTGGGCATTCAACGCGGCGATGTGGTTGCGGTGGTAGCGCCGAACATACCGGCGCTTTTTGAGCTTCACTTCAGTGTGCCCATGTGTGGCGGTATTCTGAACGCGATCAATACACGTCTGGAAGCCAGCACCATCCGCTATATCCTTGAACACGGCGGCGCCAA
>CALLPU010000515.1 GCA_938016235.1 uncultured Granulosicoccus sp.
CCATGCAGATAACCCGCACCTATAACTTATCATCGCCCATCTGCACAGCCGTGCTGAACGTGATCAAGGCAACAACGCTGTCATCGGGGTTATTGCTGGCAGCCTGTTCCAGCTCCAATACCCCTTCAGAAACAGCGCCGGGCACTGACACCCCTACCACACCGGACAACCCGTTGACCCCAGGCTCAGCAACTACCCAGGCGCGATACCGCCTGACCTTTGAAGCTACCTGGAGTGCCGAGACACACCCGCTGAATTTTCCGGGCAATCCGCACTTCTCCGGGCTGGTGGGTGCGGTTCATAACGAGCAGGTACTTTTCTGGGAGCCAGCCCAGATTGCCAGCGACGGCATTCAGCTGATGGCAGAAACCGGGGGTAAATCTGCCCTGCTCACTGAAGTGGAAACCGCCATTGATGCAGGCTCGGCACTCGCCATCATTAACGGTGGTGGTATTGGAACCTCTCCCGGCAATACTTCCGTTGAGTTTGTGGTGACGCAGGATTACCCAGAGATCACCATCACCAGCATGTTAGCCCCCAGCCCCGACTGGTTTGTTGGATTGCACAACTACTCGCTCATCAGTGAGGGTGCATTCATCGACAACGTCACCATTGACCTGGTCCTTTACGATAGTGGCTCTGACAACGGCGTGCGGTACACATCGGCCAACGATGCCACTGACCCGCTCTCGCCGATCAGCCGAGTGTCCAGTGACGCACAGGATGCACCTTTTATCGACGGCCAACCCAGCGTGGGTACTTTCACCATCGAGCAGCTACCTGCCGAGTAAACAGCATCCACCTTTGTGGATTGCCGTTCCATGCGTGGCAATGCGAGGCAACATCCACCCGCCTTGCCAGTGCATGGCCGGTAAGCGCTGGAGTGGCTAATCGATTCTGCCTTCTTCCACGGCATGGCACGATGCAACCCCGGTACCGTAAGCTTTCAACAGTGGCACTTCGCGCTTGCAACGCTCGTTAGCGAACGGGCATCGAGGGTGAAAGGTGCAACCGGTCGGTGGATTGATCGGGTTCGGAATTTCTCCTTCCACACGTTTGCGCTCCCGGCCGGTCATGGCCAGATCGGGTACCGCATCCAGCAGCATTTTCGTGTAGGGATGTACCGGGTTCGAGAACAGCGTCTTGCTGTCTGCAATTTCAACCAGTGCCCCCAGATACAGCACGCCGATTCGATTGGCCATGTGGCGAACCACCGACAGATCATGGCTGATGAACAAATACGTTAATCCCAGCTCATCCTGCAGATCACGCATCAGGTTAAGAATCTGTGCTTGTACAGAGACGTCCAGAGCAGAGGTGGGTTCGTCACACACGATGAATTCCGGGTTGGCCGATAGCGCTCTGGCGATGGCTATTCGCTGGCGCTGCCCACCCGAGAATTCGTGAGGGAATTTGCGGGCATCTGCTGCCGATAAACCCACCAGCACCAGCAGCTCGTCGACGCGCTTCTGGATCTCCCGTCGATCCTTCACAATCGCCAGCACCGTCATGGGTTCTGCAATGACCTCACCCACTCTCCAGCGTGGATTCAAGCTGGCATAGGGGCTTTGAAAAATCATCTGGAAACGCTTTCGCAGTACCTGCATCTCTGCCGAGGTGTCTGTGCGCATACGCTGCCCACCGAACAGGATCGTGCCTTGCGAAGGCTCCAATAGCCCAACCAGCATCTTTGCGATGGTGGACTTGCCCGAACCGGATTCGCCCACCAGCGCCAGTGTCTCACCCTTGTTGATGTTGAAGTGTACGTTATCCACCGCGCGCAGAAACTGCTTGGGTTCACGCTCTATCAGCCGGTTTAACCACGGTTTTGACACGTCAAACTCGCGGCAAAGATCACTGACTTCAACTAACGGCTCGGGCATTGGCGCATTCATGGTTTTGCCGCCACGGCAGTTGCATCATCATAGAGCCAGCAGGACACTTCATGTGTGCCCATCGGAATCAGCTGTGGACGGCTTGCTGTGCACTTGTCGAATACTCGTTCGCAGCGAGGATGAAACGCGCATCCTGCCGGCATGGCAGCCAGCCGTGGCATGGCACCGGGTATTTGCACGAGCCTGTCGTCTTCTTGCGTTAACGAGGGAATGGAACCCATCAGGCCCGACGTATACGGGTGCATCGCATTCTGGATAATATCTTTAACCGGACCAATCTCGGCAATCCTGCCGGCGTACATCACCGCCACGCGATCCGCTGTTTCAGCAATGACCCCCATATCATGCGTAATCAACATGATGGATGCTCCGCGCTGCGTACACTGCTCCTTCAGCACTTCGATGATCTGCGCCTGAACAGACACATCCAGCGCCGTTGTGGGCTCATCAGCGATGACCAGCGCAGGCTCAGCTGCAAGCGCCAGTGCAATCACCACGCGCTGACGCATGCCACCTGAGAACTGATGCGGGTAATCATCGATGCGGCGAGAGGCAGCGGGTATACCGACATCATCCAGCAGTCCAATCGCACGCTTGCGAGCCTCGTTAACCGAAATTTCCAGATGCGTTCTGATGGTTTCAATCAACTGTTCGGCGATCGTGTACAGAGGATTAAGCGATGTCAGTGGATCTTGAAAAACCATACCCACTCGCCGACCTCGCAACACGCGCATATCATCGCCACGCAATTGATCGATCCGCTCACCCTGCAACCAGATCTCGCCAGAGGCAATGCGGCCCGGTGGATCGAGAAGACCAATAATCGCAGAGCCCGTCAAAGATTTTCCAGCTCCCGATTCACCCACCATGCCCAGAATCTCGCCGGGCGCCAAATCGAAACTCACGCCACTGATGGCCGTTAACGGACCGTGACGGGTCGGGAATTCCACGACCAAGTCTTTTACAGACAGAACCGGTGTTGTCATGTGCCTTGCCGCCGCCTATTTCAGTTTTGGATTGAGTGCATCGCGCAACCAATCACCCAGCAGATTGACCGACAACGCCAGTGCCAGCAACGTAGCCGCAGGATAGAGCAGAATCCAGTATTCGCCTGAGAACAGAAAACCCTGACCCACTCTGATCAGCGTACCCAGCGAAGGCTGTGTTGGCGGCGCGCCCACGCCCAGAAACGATAATGTGGCTTCAGCAATAATTGCCAGCGCTAACGAAATGGTGGCAATGACCAGAACAGGCCCCAGCGTATTGGGCAAAATATGCTTGACCATGATGCCCATGGGTTTACGACCGATAAGCTTGGCAGCCTGAACGTATTCCTTGTTCCGCTCCACCAGCGTGGCCCCTCTCACCACCCGTGCAAACTGCACCCAGTCAGACAGGCCGATAGCAATGATCAGCACCCAGATGGCCACTTCATCGCGGTAGGACGGCGGTGTAATGCCTTTGGCGATACCGAATATCAGCAACGCAACAAGAATGGCCGGGAATGTCAGCTGGATATCGGCAATGCGCATGATGATGCTATCTGTGCGCCCGCCGGTATACCCGGCAATAAGACCAAGCGTGGCGCCCAGCACCATGGCAAACAGAACCGCCGAGAACCCGACAAACAAGGAGATGCGTAGCCCGTACAGAATCGTGGAGTACACATCTCTACCTTGATCATCCGTACCCAACACAAAGGTCTCACCGGTAAACTGGTTAGGCTCACCGGGAATGGAAAAGCCGTTCATCAGGTTCAACGATCCGGGATCAAACGGATTCTGGGTTGCGAGCAATGGCGCAAACACGGCCGCCAGAACCATCAGTAAAGCAACAACAAAGGCTCCCACGGCAACCGGGGATCGACGAAATTTGTAGAAGAAGTCAGACGCCAGAAAGGTAGACAGTTGCTCCATGATCAATGCCCCCGCGAAGAGGCATCAGCCGACAGGCGCGGATCAATAACGAAGTACAGCAGATCCACGATCAGGTTGATCATGACAAACATCACCGAAATCAGCATCAGGTAGGCAGCCATCACCGGGATGTCAACAAATTGAATGGCATTGATAAAGAGCAGCCCGACACCGGGCCACTGAAACACCGTCTCGGTGATGATCGCGAACGCAATGATGGAACCGATCTGCAGCCCTGTGACAGTGATAACCGGCACCAGCGTATTCTTTAGTGCATGCCCGAAATTGATTGCCCGTTCCGACAATCCACGCGCATGGGCAAACTTGATGTAGTCGGTGCGCAGTACTTCGAGCATTTCGGCCCGCACCAGCCTCATGATGAGCGTCATCTGGTAGAGCCCTAAGGTTATGGCCGGCAGTATGATCGCCTGCAAACCACTCTTGGTCAGAAATCCGGTTGTCCACCATCCAATGGCAACCGTTTCGCCTCGCCCGAAACTGGGCAGCCACCCCAACTCCACAGCAAAGATGTAAATCAGCAGAATACCAATGAGAAAAGTGGGTAGCGACACACCAATCAGCGACGTGGTCATGATCACATTCGCCATGAATCCATCACGCCGAATAGCGGTAAACACACCAAGGCCGACCCCGAAAACAATCGCCAGCAACGCAGAAACACCCGCCAGCTCCAGCGTTGCAGGCGCACGCTCGGCAATGATTTCGCTAACCGCCCGCCCCTGGCGATAGCTGACGCCGAAGTC
>CALLPU010000516.1 GCA_938016235.1 uncultured Granulosicoccus sp.
GGTCATCATCAATTTCGTTGTCGTCACCAAAGGCGCAGGCCGAGTATCTGAGGTCAGCGCGCGATTTGTACTCGATGCCATGCCAGGCAAGCAGATGGCTATAGACGCTGATCTGAACGCCGGCCTGGTTGATCAGGATGAGGCCCGCCAACGACGAGCTGACATATCTCGTGAGGCTGACTTCTACGGGTCGATGGATGGTGCCAGTAAGTTCGTCAAGGGTGATGCCATTGCCGGGTTACTGGTGTTGTTCATCAATATTATCGGTGGGCTTGCAGTGGGTATGGGACAGCATGGTCTGTCGTTCTCAGAAGCATCGCATAACTATACGTTGCTTACCATTGGCGATGGCCTGGTTGCGCAGATACCTTCACTGTTACTGTCTATGGGAACCGCTGTGATAGTAACCAGAGTGTCTTCGGCCGAAGATATGGGCGAGCAGATTTCATTGCAGCTTTTCAAGGACCAGCGAGCGCTGGTTATTACGGCGATGCTGATCGGTCTGTTGGGGCTTGTGCCGGGAATGCCCAATCTGGTGTTTCTGACATTGGGTGCCGGGCTTGGCGCCTATGCCTGGTTTGCCCGACAGAATGCCGAGACAAAACCAGTAGACGTTGAGGAAAAGGAGGCGACTCCCGACAAGCCGTCTGAACTATCGTGGGAAGATGTCAAGACGGCCGATATTCTGGGGTTGGAGGTGGGGTTTGGCTTGATCCCGCTGGTAGACGCTCGGCAGGGCGGTAAGTTGCCGGATCGCATCAAGGCAGTGCGGCGTAAGCTGACAGAAGAGCTGGGTTTTTTGATTCATTCGGTGCACATCCGTGACAACCTTGATCTGCCGCCAACACGCTACCGAATTTCAATACTGGGTGTGACGGAAGGCGAGGCTGAACTGCATCCTGACAAGGAACTCGCGATAGGTAGTGGTGTTGAAAGTGGCACGTTACAAGGCCTGGTAACAAAGGATCCCGCTTATGGAATGGATGCTGTGTGGATCACTGTGGACCAACGGGACAATGCGCAGGCATTAGGTTACACGGTGGTGGATCCGGGCACGGTTATAGCGACGCACATGAGCAAGTTACTCATGCAACACGCAGGCAGTTTGCTCGGTCATCAGGAAGTACAGTCACTGTTGGATACGCTCAGTAAAAGTGCGCCCCGATTGGTTGAGGATCTGGTTCCCAAAGTGTTGCCCTTACCCACGGTGGTGAAGGTGTTACAGAATCTGCTCGACGAAGGAATTCCTGTCAAAGACATGCGGTCAATCGCTGAAACACTGGCTGAAAAAGGCACTCACTCGCAGGATACTGATGAGCTGACAGCTGCTGTGCGCGTGGCGTTACGGCGTCAGATTACGGGTCAGTTGACATCGTTTGAAGAGACTCTACCTGTCATAACACTGGATTCGGAATTGGAGAAGTTGTGCCTGAATTCGGTTGAATCGGAAAATGGTGGTGGTTTGGGTATCGAGCCGGGTCTGGCAGAGCGGTTGTATCAGTCGCTGGCCGACAGTGTCCATCGGCAGGAGGTCAGCGGTGAGCCGGCTGTACTACTGGTCAGTCCCAAACTGCGGCCATGGCTGGCCAGTATGGTCCGTCATACGATTCCATTATTGAAAGTGCTCGCTTACAACGAGATTGCAGAAACCAAGCGACTGAAAGTGATAGCCAACATCGGCGGCGAGGCTGCTGCCTGATGTGTGTTGTCGACAAACTATCGCCCTTAACTCGTGAGTACTGAGATGCAATTACGCAGATTTACCGCTGACTCTACTCCAGCTGCCCTCGGGGCCGTACGACTGGCGCTGGGCGATGATGCCATTATCCTGGCGAATCGACGCCTGGGCGATCAGGTGGAAATCATCGCCACCGGACAGATCGACGATCCCGAAACCATGGCCGCGATGAGCAGTGAACAGCGGCATGGTGAGGCGTCTTTACCGTCGGGACCACCGGAGACTGAACAGACGGAACTGGAACAGGCTGCTGCTACCGTGGCTAACACTGCGCAGATGTTGCACAAGAATGTTGGCGATTCAGAAGCGTCCGTATCCCCCCCTGTTGTGGAGGATGATGTCGTTGATATCAGTGCATTGAGTGAAGCCATAGAATCAGAATCTGCACAGACACAGCCTCTGGGACCCTTGGGGGAATTGCCGCAAGACCACCCCCCCGCTGATTCGGCTCCAGCCTCTGGACATCCGGCCCAGGCATCGCGCGGTGCGGATGAATCGGAGCAGGGAACAACACGCGCTTCAGACACTGACTCTCGTTATTCATCAGCGTCTATCGATAGACTGACGGCGGCGCTGGATGCTCAGTCTGACTTGATCAACAATCATTTCAAGAGCCTGGAAGTGAATCTGTGGGGCACAGGCTCACCGGATCGCAGTGCTCATTTGCAGCAGTTGTTTGCCGTTGGTATCGGCGCAGAGCTTGCCATACGCCTGGTTGAGCGCACAGAGCCAGGCACTTCGTTGGAAGTAGCATTGCGTCAGTCGTTTGCATTGCTGAAATCCACGCTGCCCATTGGCAACGATAAAACCCTGGCAAAGCCTGGCGTTACCGTGGTCTCGGGTGCTCCGGGTTCTGGCAAGACAACAGCACTGGTAAAACTTGCCACTGAACACGTCAAGCATGCCGGTACTCAATCCATCGTTATTATCTGCGCCGATACACGAAGAATTGGCGCGTTTGAGGAGCTTCAGGCCTATGGTCGGCTACTGGGGGTACCAACGGTGCATGCCCATGATACGGCTGAGTTGGACAGCCTGCTCCATGCGTTTACCCACAAGCAACTCGTACTGATTGATCACACGCTCCACGGTGAAGAAGACGCAGTTGGCTTGCCGGAGAGGTTACTGGAAGGCAGCTCTACAGATTCGGTCAGGCATTTGTTTGCCTTGTCAGCATCTACCCAGTCCGCTACGGCAGAAGCATTGATCTCAACACACTGTCAACAGATGCCTATTCAGTGCGTACTGACACATTTGGATACCAGCGCTCGTCTGGGAGAGCTTTTCAATGCCATTATTCGTCACCATCTACCGATCGCATACTGGTCAGATTCTGCCAGCGTGCAAAGGCCGTTGCAGAAGGCCGATGCCTCTGTGCTTGTAGCTACCGCAGTTGCCATGAGCCGACGGATTTCTGTGTCTCCTGATGATCTTTGGTTGCAAAGACTCATCCAGCCCTCTCAATCAGTGTTGCCTGGTAT
>CALLPU010000517.1 GCA_938016235.1 uncultured Granulosicoccus sp.
CACGATCGGTATTGGACCTTCGCCAAACGCCTGGTTTCTGGAAAAAGCGGCGACCGTGGGTCGAGGACTGTCGTTGAAAATACGCAACGCACACGATGTGGCGAACTCAGTGACGCGTCTGCTAACCACGCTATCCACACCGGTGCTCACGGATATTGCCGTACAGTATCCACAAGGCCACGGAGAAATCTATCCAGATCCCATACCCGACCTGTACGCCGACAAACCCGGCATGTGGGTATCGCGAGTGAGCCACGATGTCAAAGAGATCGTTATCACGGGAAAGCAGTTTGGCAAACGCTGGTCAACGACACTTCCCCTGGAAACGTCCGTCACCCACGACACCAATGCGCCTGCCGTTGCCATGCACTGGGCGCGGCGCAAAATTGATTCATGGCTCGACGAGCAACGCTACGCAGCCGACCCCGATCTTCATAAACCAGCGATCACAGAGCTTGCCGTGGCAACTGGACTGGTCACACGCTACACAAGCTTTGTCGCCGTTGAAGAGCAGCCATCCAAACCTTCCCATGCCCTGCTGGCACGGCACTCAGTCGAGAACCTTGTGCCTGCAGGCAATACCATGATGGCCGTTGCGATGCCCCAGGGCGCTGCCGGTGCTGATACGCGGGCTTTCATCAGCCTGTTCCTGGCGCTTTTCGGTATCGCCATCATCGCCCTGTCGCGATACCTGGGTGTTAACAAGCAGACAACACTGGCGTGAACAGATCTTGCCGTTTCTGTGTGCGCGCAACTTGCCTGGCCGGTTTGCTTATAGTCACGCTATCGGCTTTCACAGGCGCTCAAGCCAGCTGGATTTACGCCAAGGCACTGGTCGCGCAACAACTACTCAATCACACGTGGAAAAACAGCGTAGTCACCCAGACGCCGGCCAAACCCTGGTCCTGGGCAGATGTCAGCACGGTCGCCCGACTCAACGTACCGAGCCTCGACGCAACCTTTGTCGTGTTAAGCGATGCGTCCGGGGAAGCCATGGCATTTGGCCCCGGGCTCGTCGCCGGGAATCCGGCATCGGCTGCAACGCAAACTCTCGCTATTGGCGGCCATCGAGATACGCACCTGGCCTTCCTTGAGCATCTGCCTGTCGGCGATGTTATTTCACTGGACAATGCTGCCGGACAGACCTTCCACTACACACTCGTTGACAAACAGGTGGTTGATTCGCGAACGCACACATTGCAGATCGCCGACCAGCAGCCTGGGCTAGTTCTTATCACCTGTTACCCTTTTGATGCGCGGCAAACCGGTGGCCCGCTGCGATTGGTGGCGCGGGCCATACCCCAAGCTATACTGCGCCCATGAAATTTTCAACACTGACTACCCGCATTGTCTCCGCAGACGAAAGCCATCAGATAGACCCCTGGGCAGTACACAACCTCGCCATGTCACGCGTGAACAAAGGCGACAACATCACGCTGTTGAGTATCGGCCAGGAAAGTGATGAAACCACCCCGGCGGTGGTTGTCGAGGCCGCCGTCGACAGCCTGCGCAGTGGGCGTCATCACTACGCGGATGTGCGAGGCGATGAACAGCTGCGCGACGCGGTGGCTCATTATCATCAGACTCTGACGGGCCAGACAGTTAACGCCGACGCCGTAACGATCTTCGCCGGAGCACAGAACGCCCTGTTCGCACTGGCGCAGGTGTTACTGGAACCTGGGGATGCCGTGTTACTCGTTGCGCCCTACTACACCACGTATGCAGCCACCTTTGGTGCTCCGGGGCCCGACGTGATCACGGTGCAGGTCAGTGAAGCCGATGGCTATCAGTTAAACGTCGACACGCTGCTCGCGGCCGTTACCCCTGCCACGCGCGCCATTGTGCTCAACGCGCCCAACAATCCCTTGGGGAGTCACTACAGTCAGGCGCAACTGCAACGCATTGTCAGTACCTGCGTGGAGCGGAATATCTGGCTGATTCTAGATGCTGTGTATCTGGATCTGGTGGAGGCGGGTTCCATGGCATTGCCCCATGACCTACCGGGAGCCGAAGACATTCTGATTACCGTTGGCAGCTTGTCCAAATCGCATCGCATGACCGGCTGGCGAATCGGCTGGGCAATTGGCCCGCCGCCGCTGTCTGAACATTTATACAACCTTTCGGTGTGCATGCATTATGGATTGGCACCTTTTATCATGGACGCCGCAACACAAGCTCTGCAACAAGCCACCCACACACCCGCCACGGTGCGCTCAATCATGCGGGAACGACGCACCGTAGCACTCAACGCATTAGACGATGTAGCACCCGCGAATATCATTGATGCAGGTCAGGGCATGTTCGTACTGCTGGACGTTGAACTCCTGGGCATGGACGCATACACGTTCGCGATGGGGCTGCTGAGTGAAGAGGATGTGTCTGTCTTGCCATGCGATGGGTTCGGACCCGGTGGTCGCTACCTGATTCGCATTGGCCTGTGCGTGGATGGAAAGGTGTTAAGTGATGCCTGCCAGTCTATCTGTCGATATATAAAACGACTGCGTCAGGAAACGGCCTCAGTGTAAATACTTACCGTAGCTGGCTGTCTTTGCTGCCTCGCCGGTTAATGCCTGAGGCCGCTTTTTCGTCAGCATCCACTGCTTCCTGGCAGGTTATGCACAACCGGACGCCGGGCACCGCTCGGCGTCTGGCTTCTGGAATGGGGTTCTCACATTCATCACACAGCAGCGCACTTTCACCTGCCGGCAGACTACGGCGAGCACGTGCCACTGCATCGTTGACGCTGGCATCAATCTGCTCCTGTACATCACCATCTTTTGACCAGCCACCCGCCATGATCTGTCCTCTTTATGTTTCATGCACCCGCATCACGTTCAGCATCGGAAAGTGAGTTCCACCATTGTGCATAGTCGGTATCGGCTGGTGCACAGCCACTGACATCGACTGAACCATCATCCCACCACAATGCGCCCGCCTCCCCCAGTGTTTCCTTGGCAATCAGAGCTGCCTGTCGGTCCTTCTTCATTCGGGCCTGCATCAAGGCTTTCAGGGCTTTGCGCCGAACGGTATCGTCAAGCGTCGGATTTGTACATCGCTTGAGCACGCCTCGAGACACCAGGTAACGGCCATCAGGCGTGTGTGGTCGGTTTTTTCTAGGCATGTGGGTTACCGTAGCAGAACTGCCTCGCGAAGGTGCTTGCGCAAGGCTTTTTAGCAATAAGGGTACAGCCATGAACAGTCAGAACCCCCGCCCCCGGCGCAGCTTCATATTTACTCCAGGCCTGCGTCCAGACATGTTTCCAAAAGCGTTGGCGTGCGGTACGGATATCGTGTGTGTTGAACTTGAGGATGGCATTGCCCCCAAAGACAAGGCAGCGGCGCGCCAGCATGCCCTGGCCTTGTTCGAGGTTTCACAACCTGAGGATGGTGTTGAGCGTATCGTCCGCATCAATTCCATGCGTGAACGCTTTGGCATTGAT
>CALLPU010000518.1 GCA_938016235.1 uncultured Granulosicoccus sp.
GTCGTGAAAAATAATCGGCCGACGTGAAACCCACAGCCGAAGCCACTTCCAGAACACTCATGGTGGTCTGGCGCAGCAGACCATGACCTGCCTGCAACCGAACCTGCTGATAGTACAAGGTGGGTGTCGTTTTCAGATGCGTGCGAAACAGGCGTTCGAGCTGTCGTGGAGATATGCCAACCATGCCAGCCAATTCGGCAGTGCTGATGGGCTGCTCAAGATTGGCTTCCATCAGTTCGATACAGCTCACGACACCCTGATGGTAAACACCGGATCGTTCCACGGTGCTGCGACGCTGGGGTGCAGAAGCTTCACGCGTGTCGGTGGCGATAAACAAATCGGCCACCTGCTCTGCAAGACTCTGCCCGTGATCCTGGCCAATCAATGCCAGCATCATGTCCAGTGCCGCTGTGCCGCCTGCGCACGTGAACAGGCCAGTGTCCACTTCAAACAACTCCGACGACACGCTCAGCTGCGGGAATGCCTCACGGAAGCCCGGCAGGTTTTCCCAGTGAATGGTGCAACGCCTGCGTTTGATCAAATCTGCCTGGGCCAGCATGTATGAGCCGGAATCCAGAGAGCCGATAAACGTACCGCGTGATGCATATTGCCTCAACGTACGGTAAACGCGTGCGTTTTCATACAAATGTGGGTCATGGGGACCGCACACAATGAGACGATCCAGAGGTGCACAGTCAAACAGGCTGCCGTGCACCGCTAAATTCATCGCGTTATTCGCAACCGCATCGGCACCGGTTTCGGTGAACAATTGCCAGTCATACAAGGCACGACCACTGAACCGGTTGGCCGCCCGCAACGGCTCCAGTGCCGAAATGAATGGCAGCATGGCAAACGTGTCGGCGAGGAAAAAACCGAACGTCTGCTCCGCATTGCCATCCGTGACACCATAGCGGTAACAATCGATGTCAGTGCCAGAAGTGGCCATCAGGTTTCATGATGAAGTTTATTGTAATAGTGACAAAGTATATCGGGCTGTTGCTATTGTGCACCATGCTCAGCGGCTGCACGCGCCTGTTCTTTTTCCCGATGACGCAGCACGTGACTACACCCGCGCAGCTTGGTTACCAGTACGAAGACGTCTATTTTGAATCTGCCGATGGCGTTCGCCTGCACGCCTGGTTAATTGAGCCTGTAGCCCCCCAGCGCGGCACCGTCTATTTCCTGCATGGCAATGCCGAGAATATCAGCACGCATTTTCGTGCAACGGTCTGGCTACTGCAGAGTGGCTATCGGGTTTTCGCGCTGGATTACCGGGGCTACGGGCTTTCGGAGGGGAAACCCGATGTGCCCGAAGTGTTCAGCGATATTGAGGCCGGTGCACAATGGCTGGCTAAGCAGGACGATTCTGCACTACCGGTCTTCATGCTCGGACAGAGCCTGGGGGCGAGCCTTGCCATAAAATTTGCATCGCTGGATACACACTTTGAACAACGGTTCGATGGTTTGATCACGGAAGCTGCGTTCGCACGCTATGACACCATTGCGCAACATATAGCCTCAAAGCACTGGCTGACCTGGGCTGCTGCCTATCCGGCGAAATGGCTGATCGGACGGCAGTACGACCCGCTGGATGCCATTGCCGAACTCGACGGCATCCCCAAGCTGCTGATACACAGCACAGACGACGAAATCATCCCTTATCGGTTTGGCGAGGCGTTGTATCGACAGGCCGCCGAACCCAAAACGTGGATCACCGCCACGGGACCACACATTCGCGCCGCAGCAGAGCCCGCCGTACGGCAAGGCGTCCTGGCATTCATGCAGCGTGTTGCGACTCAAGAAACGCAGCCAGCTCAGTGACCGTTGGGTAGTCGAACAGGTCCGTGATATCCACCTGATCCGGCCATTGTTCCTCAATGGCTGCGTGAATTTCGGCCAGGGTAAGCGAGCTGATTCCGAGGTCGAACAGGTTATCGTTCAGCCCCACTTGCCTATCGGCAACATGCGCGTTACAGATATCGTGCAACTGTGTGATGACAGGCAGATCCGATTCAGCGTCAACCGCGACATCTACAGCCGGTTCAGCAGCTGACGTATCCACTGGCACTGGCTGTACCAGAGCTTCGAGCTCTCCAGCTTGCAGTGCCTGGACAAGCAGGTAACGCTGCACTTTGCCACTGGTGGTTTTGGGAATGCGCGCAACCGGTACAACAGCGTGAACACGAACACCAGCCGATTCTCCCAACTGGCGTGTTATTGCTCTGGCGGTGTCCATTAAGTCTTCAGCATCGGCTCGGTGCAGAACGAAGACGATCAATTCTTCCTCCAGCGCATCATCCAGCCGCTGACTGGAAATGGCCAACTTGCCCCGCTCCACCAGGCCAGCCTGTATCACGATCTCTTCAAGATCGTGCGGATACACATTCTGCCCGCTGACGAAAATAATATCCTTGGCTCGGCCGGTGATATAGAGCTGCCCCGCATGCATGAAACCCAGATCACCGGTATCCAGCCAGCCCTCACTGTCAATCGTGTGCTGATTCAATTCCGGCTCCCGATAGTAGCCAGCGGTCACATTGTCACCGCGTATACAGATTCTGCCGGTGACGTCTTCAGCCAGAACCTGGTTTGAGAGGTCTGTAATTCTGACGGATACATGGCTGACCGGTGCACCCACCGAGACAAACGTCACACCGTTTTCATCGCCAGCGTGATCATCGAGCTGTTGTACAGCCTCTCCGACGCCAAGACGGCCACGGTGCAAAGTCAACGTCGAAAAGCGCTTGTGCAACGGGGGAAACGTCACCGCAAGGCTAGCCTCAGCCAGGCCATACACCGGGTACATGGCATCTGGATGCAGCTGGTATGGAGCCATGGTGTGCATGAATCGTTTGCACAACGATACGGAGATGGGTTCGGCCCCGTTGAACATCAAACGCACTCTGGAAAGATCCAGATCCGGGTGACGCTCCGGCTTGAACGATTTAAGCAGGTGTTGATAACCGAAATTGGGTGAACACAGAATGGAAGCACCGACTGCCGCAGACTCAGTCAACCACAAGGCTGGCCGCCTGACGAAGACATCCGTTGGCATTAACGAGTGACTGACGTTCCTTACCAGCGGCGTCAGATGAAAACCGATCAGACCCATGTCATGCGTGAGCGGCATCCAGCTGAGCAGATGGTCCTGTTCCGTCATGCGGCAGCCGTCGATAATCGACTGCGTGTTGATGACCAGATTATGGTGGGTCAGCACCACGCCTTTCGGTGTGCTGGTGGAGCCAGATGAAAACTGTATGAAAGCCGTATCGTCAGGTTGTGACGAATGAATCTCGCCATCCGTGGCATGTTCCACCGCAGCATCGCTGATCACCGTTCGGCTCAGGAGCTCAGCTTTCGAGTTACCCAGGGTGTGCTCAGCTGCAAAATCAGACAGCCTGGCCAGAGTTTGCTTATCCGTAAACAAATTCGGCGTGTCGAGCTTTTCGAGAATACGAAACAGCTTGTGACGCTGCTCGCTGGTATTACCGGTAGCCACCGGGACGGCAGTAATGCCGCCCAGCAGGCATGCCCAGAAAGCTTCGAGAAACAAGGCATTGTCGTTGGTGTGAACTATCAGCTGACTGCCTGCGCGGAGTCCCGCCGCCTGGAATTGCCCCAGACGTCGTTTGGCCTTGTTCAGCAGATCCGCAAACGAGATTGGCTGATGCTCATTCTGGCCGCTGATGATAGTGATGCCTTGAGTACTGGAGGCACGCGCCAGCAGCACATCGGTCAGCGTTCCGGGAAGAGTGGCGTTCATGATGTTCTGAGTATCGGCAGCATCTGGATACTGTGACGCGCGCGCAGGTTGATATGAGGTTCGATATCCACGGGTTTGCCGGGTACGTGTTGAAGGGTAAGATGCCTCGCCAGTAATCCCAGGTGCAGCTGCATATCCACCAGTGAGAAAAATTCACCGATACAGCGCCTGGATCCCAGGGAAAACGGAAAATACACATCGCGGTTTCGTTCCCGATTGCTGCTATCCGAGAATCGCGAAGGGTTAAAACCATCCGCCTCATCCCAAAAACGCGGGTCCCGGTGCAGCAGATACGGGCACAGAAACAGGTCAGCGCCCGCCGGAATCTCGACAGGGCCATCGGGCGTTGGCAGAACATCCAGATGAATAGCCTTACTGGAGAACAGCCAGACCGGCGGATACAGCCTCAATGATTCATCGATTATCTGGCGTGTGTAGCGCAGCGCTGGCAAATCATCAAAACCGGGACCATCACCCGCTATAGCATCCACTTCGGCGTGCAGCGCACACTCCACATCGCTGTGTTGCGAGAGTAAGTACCATGCCCAGTTCAGCGTACCTGCCGTGGTTTCGTGCCCGGCCACGATGATGGTCATGACTTCGTCAATCAGCGCCTTGTCGGACATCGGCTGAGCCGTGTCCTTGTCGCGCGTCTCCATGAGCAACGACAGAAAATCGTGCTCGATACGGGATTCTTCGCGTCGCTTCGCCATCATGGCTGCCACGAGACGGGTCAGCGCCCGGAATTTCATCGCCAGTTTCAGATCACGGGTGACATCCTCAACCAGCATGGCAAACGGGTTAGCCCCTTCCGCGTCCATCAAGGCATCCAGATCGTCGCTGAACAACGAGCGCAGAACCACTTCCAGAGACAGCTCACTCATCTCTTCAGTCAGGTTGACTGTCTGGCCCTGTTCGGCTTTCTTGCGCCAGTCGGCCAGCTTGGCCTGGTTGCACCGCACCATCATGGATGCCTGGGCTGCGATGATTTTCCGATGGAATGCCGGCTGGATCATGCGACGCTGGGATCGCCAGAAATCACCGTCACTGACGATAATGCCATTGCCCAGCAGCATCTTGACGCGTTCGAAGCCCACGCCCTTGGCGTAGTTTTTATGATTGCCAATCAACACATGGCGGATGGGATCGGGGTGATTCAGAACGAATGCGGCGGACTTCCGCTGATCGGGCTGGATGGGAATGATGTCTCCGTACTCGCGCGTCCAGCGACCCAACCTGGCGAAGGTTGCGTCATCGACGTTGATATCGAAGGGTTCATCCGGACCCTTGGCGCTGTCGAACGATCGGGTTGATTGAGACAAAACCTTGACAATCCTGCAGCGGGATATTGTAGAAATAGGCGGAGCACCGCGTAAACAGCCAGCACTCTATGCGCTGGGGGCTGCGCGCAGTATATCATTGGGCTCCTACTGTTGAATCGGCGCGAGGCCCCCATCAACAACTCCCCCAAACGTCTGAAAATCTGGCGCCGCCGGATCGGTGCGAGGCTGTTCCCGCCACTGGTGTGGGCATTGATCAAACTCACCTGGAAAACCTGCCGAGTGGAAACGGTACTGGGTGATGAGAACCTTCGATCACTGCTCGACTCCAACGAGCCTTTCATTCCCTGTTACTGGCACCAGCAACAGATTTTCTGTGTTCGTTACCTGCTGGACGTGGCGGATGAGGATAGTCGGCTCAAGCTCGGCTACCTGATCAGTCCATCGGCTGACGGAGACATCGCCACGCGCATGTTTTCAAGGCAAGGTGTGCATATCATCCGCGGTTCTGCCACCCGTGGTGGCGCACAGGCGCTGCGCGAGATCTACCAACGCATCCGGCAGGATAAAATTTCACCGATCGTCACGCCCGATGGCCCGACCGGCCCTATATATGAGTGCAAACCCGGCGTAGCGATGCTGTCCCAACTGAGCAAGGCCCCCTTATTACCGCTAGCCTACGCTGCGTCAAGCTGCTGGTATCTCAAGTCCTGGGACCATTTCATGTTGCCCCGCCCTTTTTCGCGCATTGTCGTTGGCGTGGGCGAACCGGTGCACGTGGCTAAAACCGACGCCACAGACGGTTTTTCTCGTGTCTGCACAGCCATGAACCTCAGTCTGAACCGGGTTTCAGGACTGTGTGCATCAGAAGTACAGTCAAAAGCCTGACATGGCACGAAATTACTATCACATTACCTGCCCACCCACCGGTAGGTTGCGAACAGGCGGTACCTTACAATCCCGTACCCAGCGTGTCGCATAACACTCCATGCCTTGCAGACTCATGTGCTCTAGAAAATTGCTGTCCAATGTTCTTTTTGTCGTCGGCCTGTATGCCATCAGCCTACCGCTACTGGCGGCTGATACGCCTGTCCGTTTCATCAACGACTGGAAATGGGAAGGCCAGGCAGCCCCCCTGCTGCTGTCACTGGATGAGGGTTATTTCGCCGAAGAAGCTCTGGACGTCACACTTGAAATTGGCAAGGGCTCGCTGGACGCACTGCCCAAAGTGGCGTCCGGGGAATTTGACATGGGATCAGCCGATATCAACTCGCTGATCACCTGGCGAGATAAAAATCCCGATGTCGACATGAAGGCGATCTACATCATCTATAACTCACCGCCCTTTGCCATTCTCGGCAGACCTTCACTTGGCGTCACCGGCCCTCAGGATCTTGAAGGTCACACGTTGGGCGCTCCCCAATTTGACGGTGCGTTTGCGCAGTGGCCTGCGTTCGTCGTGGCCAACGGTATTCTGGAAAACCGTGTCACAATTGAAGATGTGGGCTTTCCGGTGCGTGAGCCGATGCTCGCAGCCGGTGAAGTCGATGCCATCACCGGCTTTTCGTTCACGTCCTACATCGGATTACAGAACAACGGCGTGCCAGACAGTGATATTTCGCTGATGCTGATGAGCGATTTTGGTCTCGACCTTTACGGCAACGCCATTATCGTCAATCCTGAGTTTGCCCGCGAGAACCCCGGTGCTGTCAAAGCCTTTCTGAGAGCCGCCGTACGCGGCTACCAGGCCACCATAGCCAATCCGTCCGCAGCCGTTGAGCACGTGCTCTCTCGAGCTGAGGATTCGGACAGGGAAACGGAGCTTAAACGCCTGATCATGGCGATTGGGCATCACATCGTCACCGACGAAGTGCGATCTTCCGGCCTGGGCGGCGTCGTCGATGCGCGTCTCGAAAAATCGATTGCCCAGTTGGCCTCCATCCATGAGTTCACCAGTGTGCCAACTGCTGCGGACATTTTCGACAACAGCTATTTACCCGTTATGGCTTCGAGAATGCTGGAAGCACGACCTGCACCGTCCGACTCTGCCCAGACATCTCCAGCAACGAACGAACAGTAGCGCTCAGAACTCGATCCGATACGGCTGTATGAGCGATTGCTGTGCACGTTTGGCGACGGACCCCGAAGGATCAACAATGGCAAGCAAGTCATTGCCCTGAATCGCTGTCAGAGACGATGCCACCACTCTCAGAGCGTGGGCAGGCCGTGTTGCAGTTGGCAAATTCAGCTGCAGAGTAAAGTCAATCGCCCATTTGGATAGGCCGCGAGGCTTACCATTGACCCGCACGATCCGTTAACGTAGGCGCGATCTAAAACACTTAACAGGACGGGGGACGCATGCGGCGCGCTATCTTTCTATTGTTTTCAACCAGAGCAAGACGCTCAGCGGCATTAATTCTGTTGATTCTGTCACACAGTGTCGTTACACCGGTCATGGCTGAAGCCCTGCCCGCGCCCCAGGGACCCGTACTGCTGAAAATTACTGGCAACCTGTCATTACCGAATGTGGGAGATGCCGTGCATCTGGACAAAGAGATGCTCGAGGCTTTCCCGGTGGAAACATTTACCACGCACACGCCCTGGGCAGAGGGGCCGCAAACCTTTACCGGTGTCAGGCTCAGCGACTTGTTCGATGCCATTGGCGCTGAGCCCGAAAGCTTTGTAGCTGTCGGGCTGGACGATTACAAATTCACCGTCACCGACGTTGACACCGACAAATACCCGGTCATTGTGGCTTACAAGCACAACGGTGATTACATGAGTGTGCGTCGGCTCGGACCGCTTCGCATTCTGTTTCCTTTCGACGACTATCCAGAACTGCTGACGCATAAAAATGAATCCAGCTCGGTCTGGCAGTTGCTGGAAATGGAGCTGCGTTGAGCAAGCGATGGCTTGTTGCCGTACCTGGCTTCGCGGCTCTTGCGTGCGCGGCCATCATGTTTTTTCTGATTATTCAGATAGACCAGACTCGACAACAACTACAGCAGGACGGCGTGCTCGAGTTCAACTTCATTCAGCAAGTTGATCATAACTATGATTCGCTGGCGCAAAGCCTGTCTGATTACCTGGTGCTTGAAGACCCATCGCTCAGGGTCGCCATGCGCGAACACTACATACAACGCTACGACGTTTTATACAGCTCGATATTCAATGTAGGAAACAGCTGGCTGGGGTATCTGAACGAACTCGATGCGGCGAGGGTTCTGATACAAGACAGCAAGGAATTTCTGAATCAGTACGAACCCTTGATGGCCATTGAGGTTGAGGCTGAGCGGGACACGCTTGTCAGTATGAATCAGGGTGCCCGGAATCTGTCGGAGCGTGTGTACGACATCGGTTTACAGATGTTTGAATACAAGTCGAACATTCGCGACAACATTTCTCGCCGGATGAATGACCTGTACGAAGTGTTCTGGATTATCGGTATTTCGTTTCTGGTCACCTCATTCATGACGATTGCCTTTTTATTCGCAGTGTCGCGTCGGGCAGAAAATCTGACTGCTGATGCCATTCAAACGCAATCGCAATTGAGCACGGCACTGGACGAATTAACCACAGGCGATATAGAACGACGCGCTCAGAATCGCTTCATGGCAGCAGCCAGTCATGATTTGCGGCAACCTTTGCATGCATTGGGGCTCTACCTCAGCGCGCTGAAACGTCACGTCAGCTCAGACCAGGGTCTATCCATACTCGCGAATATTCACCGCTCAACCGAGGCCTTGAATCAACTGCTGAACAGTATGCTCGATCTGTCAAAGCTCGACGCCGGTGTCGTGGATGTCAACTACGAGCACATCAGTCTGGATGAAATTTTTGATCATCTCCACCAGACTTTTCTTCCCAACGCCAACCAGCGCGAGCTGGAATTGAACATACGTTATAGCGGTATTCACGTTTACTCTGATCGTGTGTTGCTCGAACGTATCCTGGGAAACCTCGTTGGCAACGCATTGAATTACACACAACACGGTAGTGTGACGGTCACTGCGCAGGTTCATGATTCGATGGCGATGATTTCAGTCGCTGATACCGGGCCAGGCATTCCGCTCCAGGAACAGGAAGCCATCTTCAATGAATACTATCAACTGCAAAATCCAGAGCGTGATCGTACCAAGGGGCTCGGGCTCGGACTGTCGATCGTCAAACGTCTGACACGCCTGCTGAACATAGAGTTGGACATTGATTCAGACACCGGGCGAGGTACGCGTTTTAACCTTCAGCTTCGTCTCAGCGATCATAGTGGTCATCATTTACCGGATGCTCAGGATGAAACCGTTATTTCTGGTCAAAATCTCACAGGACTATCCATTCTGGTAATTGACGACGAGCACGATGTGCGTGATGGTATGTATACACTGCTAAAGCAGCAAAATTGTGACGTGATTATGGCGGACTCACCAGAACGAGCCCGTGAATACATCATTGCCAACGGATGGGTGCCGGAACTCATCATCGCCGATTATCGATTACGCGATGAGAAAACCGGAGATACCGCGATCGAAATGGTCAGAGAGGAAGTCAATGTGGATGTACCAGCTATGATAGTCACCGGCGACACCTCCCCTGCCCGTCTTCGTGAAGCCACAGCCAGCGGCTTCCCTTTGCTACACAAGCCCGTCATCGCGGATGAACTCATCACCGCAATAACCAACATGGTCGGAGAGCAACGATGAACATACTGATGGTTGAAGATCATCGGCTAGTCGCAGATGCCATGCAGGTCATGCTCACGGAAATTGATCCGAGCATCAACATCACAGCGTGCTATTCAACACAGCATGCATTGTCGATCATTGACACGGGCAGGCGCTTTGAGTTGGTGCTGACCGACTTGTTCATGCCTGGAATCGATGGTATCGGCTTGCTGGTTGGATTAAACAACCGCGACAAACAAATTCCCGTCGTTGTCATCAGTGGTTCCGACGACGACAAGCACATTCGTCTGGCCATGGAAAACGGTGCATCCGGATTCATACCCAAAACACTGCCTGCCGCGGAGATGATTGCCGGCATCCGGAAAGTTATCGATGGCGGTCGTTTTTTCCCCGAGCGATTTTCCGCTTTGGACAGCCAGATGTCACGCGGTGAAAAACCATTTGGCGGTAATCAGAATGCCAGTGGTTTACGACCCGGGCAGAAGCAGCTGCAGGTTCTGCAACTGATGGCTGATGGTAATTCGAACAAACAGATCTCCCAAATCGTGGGTATTTCCGAAGCAACGGTGAAGTATCACACGTCGCAGTTGTTCAAACTACTGGGTGTTAAAAACCGAACTTCGTGCGTTCGAGAGGCTCAGCAGCGTGGACTCATCAATACCTTTGAAGAATCCACGACGCCAGACATTACGACTACGCCTTGACCGTCTGATCAGCGCCTAACGCGCCGGCAAAACGCGTGGACATCAGGCGATAGACAACCAGTGACAACGCAGCTACCGCCCATTTAACGCCAAGATCACCGGTTGCCCATTGCTGCCACGGCAGACCTGTGCCCGCGAAAGCGATGCCGAAAAACAGGACTGTATCAACAACACTGCTGATACCCGACGAGACACTGGGAGCAATCCACCATTTGCCCACCCGGAGACGATCAAAAATGGCCACGTCGAGTAATTGAGCCAGCAGAAAAGCGGTGCCTGATGCAAGGGCGATTCTTTGATCGATGGTGTCTACAGACAGAGACAACGCCACCCCGACAGCGAAACCCACGTACACCACACGCCGTGCTGTTGCGGCACCGTAAAATCGGTTGACCAGATCATTCACCAGAAAAGCCAATGGATAGGTCAAGGCCCCCCAAACCAGCCAGTCGTTGATGGGAATGGCCACCAGATAATTGGAAGCTCCCACCACCAGCGCCATGGCCACAACGGCCCACCACGGAAATTGACGTTTCAAGTGTTCGTCCTCGCGAAAACCCGCAAGTTTAACTCAGCTGCCCGGAGCATGGTACGGACACGGGACACAGAGAGCGCATGAGCGTCACAGCTTGCCGGGAAAACACTTGAGCACACAGGGCACTACAGGCACCCTGTTCCGTTTCCCTTGGCGCTGAGCCGGAGCGCGATTAACCGAATTCAAACACGGGTCAGCCATTGCCGTGTGTCCGGTGAGTGCCCCCATTGAATCGCGTTGAGTTCATCGCGCATGGCCCGAATTGCAGGTCCCGGTTCACCACTACCCACAGCATATTCACGCCCCTGGTAGATGAGCGTACCAACAGCTGCCAGCACCGCCGCCGTGCCAGTCAATCCAGCCTCGCAGCCTGGCCTGGCAGCGCGCTCCAA
>CALLPU010000519.1 GCA_938016235.1 uncultured Granulosicoccus sp.
TCTTCAACGACGTGTCTGGGCGTTATTACCAGGCATTCCTCGCCTCTTTTTTGCAAAGTACCTTGTCCACGAACTCCATCAGCCATCAGGAGTACGTCTGAAGCGCTAGCGTTGGGCAGAGAGAACGCTGTGCTCAAGCCTAATATGAGCACTACCGAATACATGCACTGTCCAGCACGCGATAGATTGGACGGACAGAAGTTAATGCTCAGCTTTGCTGTCAATGGATTCACGATTTCTTCGATGCCGTTTCAGTTGCCTGGGTGTTGTTCATATCTTTCTCTGTCTCCTGACTGGCTAGTAAAGCTTCTTCTCTACTACGGCTCATGATGTAGGCGCGTGCCAACTGTCTGTATGCGACGAAAGCGAAGATAATGATTGACCATAGAAGAGTAAGCAGCTTATCGTTCAGTAAGCGTTTGATCAGGTTGCTCTCCATGCCGATCGCTGAGCTTCGGTAGCGCTTTATTTCTGCAGTTTCCGTGTTGCTTGAGTACGCCACTCCCATGCCTTTTTCCTCATCGATATGCACAAAACCCTTGTCTGCAGAATCGTTACGTTGATAGCGCGCGCGGAATGATTCGGGATCGGGCTGAAGATCATCACAGGCTTCTGGTTTCCAGGCAGCATCAGTATCTTCGGCGTGGCTTTGACGTTCCCACTGCCGTAGTATGGAATCACGCTTTTTTGCAATATCGCGCGCCGATCCCAAAACAAGATGATCACCCAGCTCAATTTCATGTCGGCTGACAAGATAGTTACTGCCGGACACAACCCGGCGATTGAACAAATCCACGCGTCCTTCGAGCAACAAGCCGCGATTGTCTACTGTATCCACGCCCACTATCCGGCTGGGGACGATCTGGCCCTCCAGAGGCCACACATAGGATGTGAATCTCATACGCTCTTTCATCGACCGATCAACGTGTCGGCTGTCGGCAAGATCCAGATCTGATTCTCTTGCATGCGGGTAGAAAGTAAAGGATTTCGGCAGATTTACAGCGAAGTCCACGCTCGTACCGACCTCATCGGTGACGACCACCGTGTGCACCGCGTCAACCTTGACCTTGATGGCGCCCTGGCCAATACGACTTATCGTGACACGATCCCCGCAGCTAAGCTGCAGAAATCCATTTACCAATGAGCTTCCGGAGTCGTCGGCGCCCACTCTGTGAATAGTGCGAATGAACCCGCCAGCACTGTCGTCATCGTTAAACAGATCGTCCTCGTTGAGAGTCAGGGACTCGAATCGAGTGTCTTTCAATAGCCAGACCGATGGGTCGCTGTAGAGCGGTGTATACAGCAAGTGTTCGGTTCTTGCGTTGACATGTATGACGGTACTCCCAAGCACCAGCGTGCAGAAAATCAGTACGACGGCTGGAAATGCAATCAGCCATGGGATAACGTCAAGCCACCATTGCTCCCTTCTTGAAAGTGAGTCCCAGTCATTCCGTAAATCACCGAGGGCTCCGCCAATCGACAGCGCTCTAAAGGCTTTGTATCCAACCTTCGCCATTGGTTTTCTCAACCACCTTCAGCTGAGAGCGGGTAACGTAGCTTTTTCATGACGGTTGAAAAATTCTTTCGCAGTACGACCAATTCAACAGGGATGTGACTAGCGGATTCGGCATCGTTGGGATCGCCGGTTAATTCGAGTCTGCACACTGTGTCGAAGGCAATATTGTCTTCGGTATTGGGAAGAGTTCTGCAATTTTCCTTGATTACTCCGCTGGGGGTGCGGCCTGCAACAACGGCTTCGGTGCTGTCAGCATTCAGATAAGCCACCATTACCTGCGGATTGATCTTCCCCCAGCTGGTAGGAAGATACCGCCGTCCCGTCAGTGTGCATTCCTCACCGGGATTAACTACCGAAACAATGGCGACCAGTTCATCCGGGGTTAATGTCTCCAACAGGGTTTGATACTTTGAAGGAAAATTGGAAATTACCTGTTCTGTTTCATCGTTGGCCAGCAGGGTAATCCTCCAGACCGCGCTGAATTCCCCGTTGCGGCTGGCAACTCTTACACATGCCCGCTCGCCGGGATTGATGCTTTGAAAGCTCAGATCCATCCAAAGCTGGGTTATGTCTACGCGTGGCAAACTGCTTTCATACATCAGTCCAGCGCGTAACTGACCTGCCACCTCCACGTTTTTCTGGTAGGTCTCCTGAAACGTCTGGCTATCTGGTAGCAACGTGGTGGCAAGGTCGTTTCCCTGGGGCCAGGCCAGCTGTGCGCAAACGGTTATCAGGCTGAGCACTGTGTATTGAGCCGCGCTTTTGAACGTCATGCCGGTTACATCTGAGGAAAGCTTGATGCAGTCTCGCACAGGCTTTCTTTCTTGTCATCATGCGGCTGAAAACACGCAGATTTTCTGAATGGTGTAGAGGCGATCCGGCATACAAAAATCATGTCTTGCTCTGCGTCAAGATCGGAATGCCTATGCGATTGCAGCCTTCCTGAGCGCATCTTTGATTGTCGCTGTAAGTGTTCGACCAGGCATTCACCACTTTCATTTGCGCGAGCAGTTGTCAATTATTATCAGCCACACTGCTGCTCTGACGTTCCAGTTTGCGTATAGGCTGTCTGATCCAGGAATACAGCGCCGTTGTTTACCGTAACGTTAAACACGAATGTGCCCTGATCCGTGCTGTGCAAGGAAATGAGTTGATTGCCGGCAAAATCCAGTTGATTGGCGAATTGCCCTTCATGCAATGTCGATTCACTGGTGCTGCCGCTGGAGCCGTCACCGAAATTCAGAAAGAACTGACTGGACGCTGAGAAGCGATAACGGCTATCGGTGCATGTTATGAAGGTGCTTTCATCCCCGCTGGTTGTGCTGTTATCAGATCCGACGAAATTGGTATTTGAAGAGTTTGCCTGAAATACAAAGCCACCCAGGTTCACCAGTGCGTTGGCGGGAGCGGGAGTGGAAAATACGATGCTGCCGGCCATCTCGGAAACCAGTGCACTGAGAACGGATTGTTCATTCATGTTGCTGTTGCCAAGTACTGCCACGTAGTTGCCTGTATCTCCCTGACGTACATCGAGTTGCATGAATACTTGTGCGCCATTGCCACTTACCGCAGAGAACTGTGAGGTGGTTGAATTGGCAGCGTTGACGTTGTCGAGAAATACTTGGCCGATTTCCAATCCAAGCTGCGGCAGCAAGGTGCGAATTGCCCGACTGGCACCAGCCTGAACACCGCCGGCCGAACCACCGAAAACAAAACCGCCAAGCGAATTCTCGGCATTGTTGAACGCAAGGGTCCCGCTGCGCGGATCGAAAGTACCGGTGATGGTATTAGGCATTCGGATTTTGACGCCGACCGTATTTGACGTGAACTCAGCTCCTGGCGCAAATGAGGTCGCAGAGCTCTGATTGTTTGTTTGATTATCAGTGATTACTGTCGTGTTTGAAGGCGTGCCAGAAGGAGCGTTCGGTGAGTCGTTCAGTGGACCGTTAACGATGTTGCTAGGCGAGTTTGTCGTTGCCGAATCTGTTGTCCCATCGCTGCAGGCACTGATGGAGAGGGCAAGGAAACTGACGAGGAGAGTATTTCGGATAACGGCTGTGCGTGGTTGAGTGAGCATAAGTCCTTTTTTGTCTTTGATTGATTGAGTGTGTTTATCGAGTAGGTAGTCTTGCACGTTGTGGCAGGAGTACTTGTGAATAATTCACGCTAAAGCAGTCAATTTCCCGGCTTTTCACGTCGAGTCTTAAGTAGAGGCCCGTACGCTAAAAATCCCCACTTTCAGTGAGTGTCACGACGATGGGTAGTGAATACCCTATGTCACAGCTGATTCAGGTGTTCAACTTGATTGAAGCGGATGCAATCACGACAGCCATGCTTTAGTAACTGCAGCGACTATGGACCCTTGTTTGCTGCTGATCATCAACGGAGTGTGGAGGTCATGAGTTCAAGCCAACCAGAAAAAGGAGATTTATCATGACTATCAGAAAGAATATGACTATCGCTTCTGCAATGACCTGCCTGTTGTTGCTGTTCAGCAGTCAGGGTGCATTGGCACTGGACAAGAATCAGATGAAGCTCTTCCAGGCCAGCAAAGGCAAAATCAGTAGCGTACAGAAGCAAAAAACGTTCGCTGTGTTCCAGAGCCGAGCTTCGAAGAATCAGCAGGACGTCGCGGCGAAAGGCCGTTCAGCTTCGGGAGATCGCGTGACTGTAATCGTCGATGGCGTCATGATTGAAATGAACGAGGGCATGGTCAATGCGTTGATACGCGGTGGAGTATTCAAGGTTGTCTGGGCCGGAACAAACATTCCTGTTGATCCTTTCAGGCCTATTTGGTATTGAGTGTTCGACATCTCAAGATTCTCGATGGGCGGTATTGACCGAGGCTGGCTATCTTGAGCAGCCTCGGTTGGTGTCGACCGCCTTTTTCTTCCGCTTCTGATGTACCGCCGTTGATATTGTGGTGATGGGGACAGGATGCAACACGACATACGCACCGTCGTACGAAACACTGAGCTCTGACGGGCTACTCAGCTGATCTAAGTACCGCCCTCAGTTTTTCGATATCAACAATATGAACTGATTTCCCCGACACCTTGATGATATTTTCATCGGCAAATTGAGATAATGTGCGAGAAACAGTTTCGAGTTTCAAGTTGAGGTAGCTTCCGATTTCCTTACGGGTCATGCGCAAGACAAATTCCGCTGCCGAGTAGCCCAGCGTTTCATATCGATCTGACAGATTGAGCAGAAAGGTTGCGACACGTTGTTTAGCGCGCATGCTTCCGAGCAGCATGATGACGTCCTGCTCCCGGACAATTTCCCGGCTCATGACTCGGTGAAGTTGTCTTTGCAAGCCGCAGTTCTGGCTGGCAATATCGGCGATATCCGAATACATCATTACGCACACTTCACTGTCTTCCAACGCAGTGACGTGAACGCTATGCTGCCCTTCCGACACACCATCCAGCCCGAGCACTTCCCCCGGGATCTGAAATCCGGCGATTTGATCCCCACCCACGGGTGAAGACAGGGAAGTTTTAAAGAAACCGCTGCGAACCGCATACAGACGGTCAAATTTCTGACCAGGATGAATCAGTGCATCGCCACGTTTCAAGCGTACTCGCTGGCTTACCAGTGTGGATAAGTGTTCCAGATCGGATTTGGTCAATCCTGCGGGTACACACAGCTCGCGCAGAGAGCAAGTCGAGCATGCAGTCTCGAACGATCTGATATCGAATTGGCTCACAAATTTCGCTCCCTCGGTTACGCGTCATGTGGACTGTAGCCTCGTGTCCACCTTTCGAGCACGGAAGCCGGATCACCCTGATCAGGGTAATCCATTGACGCGCCGAGTATACAATCAGCGAGAGGTCAGAAGTAGTGGCCCGGTACAGAGCATGCCTTTGGTGGCAGGTTTGTCGGTGTAGGCGAGCGGTGTGTCGCCGGAGGGAGAATTACAAAACTACCGATTGCTCTCCGAATAAGCCAGAAACCAGCTCGTGCTGCAAGCGAAGGAGTACGTCGTCCAAAAGAGCAGGAAACCCATTGTGTAGGCGGCGAGTCTGTTTCCCCCTAAGTGGACGTGAACCCATTCAATTTGTAACGGATCAACGACGGAGAAGACGAGCCCGACCGTGAGTGCAGCCCCCGCAAACGCAGGCCAGAGCACTTGCATGAGATAACGTACCCAAGGGCGGTTACCGGGGTTGGGCGACGATTCAAATTCGTCTTCCGAACCGGGGACATTCTGTATCGACTGCCTGTTTTTGAGCATATTGGCGCCCGTCGCGTGTATCAGTTGATATCCGAGCCGTCAAACACGTCATCGGGTTCAGGTGCGCTCACGGTGAGTGATTGAGTATGGGTCAATTCCGTTAGAGGGCTCACCAGTCGCCAGGCAGCACTATCAGGCGGCTGTATGTGCAAGCGGTATTTACCGTGCTGTGGCAGAAGTGTGCCATGAGAGATGAAACGACTTCCCCCGATGGGGAGCAATGTCATTTGCCCGTCTTTTTCTGCTTGCGTAACGTGCACCCAGCGAAGCTGTATTGCGCTGGGTGTAGCGAAGCGCTTCTGGGCAACTAAAGCCAGCTCATTGAGTTGCGGCGGGAAAGCGACAGCGTGTGTAGACAGATCGATTGCCAAACGGTTGTCAGCGTTATAAATAGATGCCTGGAGACCCAGTAAGGCAGCGGTGCGATCGCGCTCGATTCGTTGATTGATGGCTTTGCCCTCCTTGTAGTAGTCATCAACCACCATGGAGTTGTTGGTATTCAGCCCAAGGTAAAGCATCATCGCTCCTAAAATCATTGAGATCAGAGGGAATGAGATTAGAAACCACGGCCAACCATACCGGTACCACGGTAATGTCTGCCGGTCCACCCGTTCTAACGGAGTGTTGCTTGCTATACCCATGTTTGATGCTCTACTGAAGCGGATTGGGAAGGAAGAATGATGCTTTTGCACTCTCTCGTACCGAAATGTCATCCATGGCTTGCGCTACTACATCTATGCGGTTGCTGCCCGGTTTACCTGAGTCGGGATTTGCACGAACCCGCATGGCGATCAAGCGATTGGATGCAGCGGGAACACGAACTGACTGGTCGGAATCGATATGAAGGGTGGGTAGTCCTTGAACTTCAAGCGAGAAAGTGCGCTCAAATTCTGCGCTGTTGATCAGCATCACCTGAAAAACGTTCTCGATGAGTCCGTTTTTAACCTCTCTCGATAGCGCTCCCCTATCTCTCATGACATCGATTTTGATCGGACTGCGAGTGGCAATATGGGCGATTAGAGAAGCCGTAATGATGGAAAGGAGGGCGGCGTATACCAGC
>CALLPU010000520.1 GCA_938016235.1 uncultured Granulosicoccus sp.
TGACTGCAATTGTGAAGGCGCCTGGATAAGCCGAGCGGAAAAGTCGAGTGCATCAACATGATCAAAGTGCCTGGCCAACTCGAAACTTGATCGGCCGGTTGCGCAGCCCAGATCCAGCGCTCGCCGAGTCGGTGAAGAGTCGGCAGCTGCCATGGCGTACGCAATGCAAGCCACCGGAAAGTTCGGCACGTCAAAGTAGCTGTCGCCATAGTGAAACTCGATGTACTGAGAGACTGCTTCGTCAAGCTCGTAGATATTCATTTTAATCTCAGGTATCGGACCCGCTTCGATGTAGCGCATGCCGGAATGTTGATAAAAGTGGCGCCGAAACGCATACCGCGCATCCTTGATGGCGTAGTTACCGGTTGAAATCCAGCAACCGCCCTTGAATATGTTGTGTTTCCCATCGAACGTGGGTGTGGAGAAATCATCATAGGCCGGATGCACTTCGTAACCTTGCAAGGCATCTACCGGCGTTTCGGTCCACTGCCACACGTTACCGATGATATCGTAGAACCCACCTTCACATGCATGCCGGTTGACCGGGCATGAAGACATGTCGTACTCCAGATTGATGTTACCGGGTGCGTTCTTCCAGAAGGGTTGGTCCGCATCGACATGCTCTCTGAGTCGGTACCACTCAGCTTCTGTAGGCATCCTCAATGACTTGCCGGTAACTTCCGATTTCCATTCACAAAATGCCTTGCACTCCAGATACGTCAGGTCTGCTGGCCAGTCCCAGGGCATGTCAATGATTTCGAGCATGGTCCTGTAACGATAGTCATCACCTTGTTGGGACCAGAACACCGGCATGGTGGCCTTGCGATACTGCACCCAGCCCCAGCCTTCGTCTGTCCAGTACTTTCGCTCGCTGTAACCACCTGCTTGCATGAATTCATGAAATTCACCATTGGAAACCAGGTATTTACTGGCATTGAAATCAGCAACCTGTGTGACCTGTTGACCGTATTCCACATCCCATCCGAACAACGCATCATCCCTGGATTTACCCAGGGTTACCGTTCCACCGGAAACTGGCAATAGTTCGTTCACGGGTGCAGGCCCGGACTCTTTGCAGATGTTGCTCCACAAGGGGTGTGCCTGCACACACGCCACCGGTAGTTCACGCATCAGTACCGACGAGGTTTCCAGGTGGATTCGCTCATGCTCAATGCCCATCATGATGATCCACATGGGATCGTTCCATTGAATCGGCAAACTCAGATCACACTCGCGTATGAAGGTATCCACCAATGCACGCGTTTTATCACGGTAGGCTTTAACGGTGGCAGGTGTTGGCCAGTCGTAACTGTTCTCGTTAAGATCATCCCAGGACATTTCATCCACACCGATAGCCAGCGACGATTCCAGTGCCGGATCAATTCGCTTGTTGATCAGCTTGGCGACGTTCAGCTTGTTGATGTAGAAAACGGCTGTGTGACCATAATAGAAAATCAATGGGTGCCTTAACGGGCTGGCCTTGCGGTAGTAGGCCTCATCATCTACCAGACACTCGAACAGGCTCTCATACAGCGAAAAGCTCTGGTGAAAGTAATGCAATATCTCTTCGCGCTTACCTTCAACGGTGCCCTCGTTAAGCAGCGTGGTACGTGAAACGGGCGATGACAAGTCTGTTGCGGACTCAATCAGTGGCGAGACAACGTCTATAGTAGTCATGTAAGCGATATCGTTTATCAGTCAGGAGCAGACGGCCAGTCGAAAGCGTTGGCGGTTATCCGTGTGACAACCTTCCGGCCGCTTTACAAATCGCGATTCGATTGAATGACCGGGGCGGAACAGGATGGTTCCGTAGTGACGTGCGTTGGTAATACCTTACGATCCAGCGCTTGCCGTGGATGTTACCCATCACTGTGTAAAACCTTTATGCAGCGGCGTTGACCAGACAACCTACTGTGATTCTTTACTTTATTGTAAAGTAAGGCATGAATGACACATCCACCCTATTTCACATCGCCAGGCATAGCGATGTTAGTGATCCGCGCGAGCCTGTGGAGTATCACTGTGAGTCGCTAACGCGTGAAGGATTCATCCACTGCTGCGAGCAACATCAACTGGCAGGCGTCGTCAACCGGTATTATCAGGATCAGGACGACCTGTACCTGCTGGTGCTCGACGCCGACAAACTCGATGCACCGCTGATACTGGAAAACACGGTAGGTGGTAGTGAACTCTTTCCCCACGTGTACGGACCCATCAACGCGTCCGCTATCACACAGGTTATACCCTTTGGTATCGATTCCGCAGAACGCAGAGGGCTGACCGAATGAGCAATATCCGAGTGGACGTGGTCGGCAGCGTGGGCTATCTGACACTGGCGCAACCCAGTTCACTTAATGCGCTGACCCAATCCATGATTGACGCGCTCACCGCCGGATTGCGCAGTCACGAATCAAACGTGGCAGTTGCCATCATCGTGATTCGCTCCGACAGCGAACGGGCTTTCTGCGCAGGCGGTGAAATGAAACAGCTACGTAATCATGCCCTGAACAGCAACGCCACCGCCATCGCTTCATTCTTCAAAGGCGAGTATGCCCTGAACCTGGCCATTGCCACGTGCTCCAAACCCTATCTGGCAATCATCGACGGCATTGCCATGGGCGGTGGGCTCGGCTTATCGGTGCACGGCAGGTTTCGAGTGGTCACCGAACACGCCGTCATGGCGATGCCAGAATCCAGAATCGGTTTTTTCCCGGATGTCGGCGGCAGCTATTTTCTGCCACGGCTACCCTACGGATGCGGAAAATGGCTTGGTCTGACGGCCGCCACCGTCAAGGCCGATCAGGCTGTCACCACGGGGTTGGCCACGCATTTCATCAAGCGTTCCGCCATCGCCGATTTACTGTACTCGCTGGAGGCGCTGCCCGAACAATGCGTCAACGCGTCACAAACTGATGCGCGCCCTGGCACGGCGTCACCCGCTGTTGATGCAGAACGGGAACAGCAGGTGTTGGCGTGTCTGAATGCGAAAGCCATCAACGTATCCGACAACGCGTTCATGTCGTGCCTGGAAGAGCGTGAAGACTGGTTCGCACCGTCAACGTTACCGGCGATAGAGCGGCGTCTGATACTGGCCGCCGAGAACAGCGAGGATGCCACCATGCTGTTGGGGCTACTGCAAGGCG
>CALLPU010000521.1 GCA_938016235.1 uncultured Granulosicoccus sp.
GGCGGATCAAAGGCGGTTCCGAACATTTCCCAGCGGTAGAATTTGGTCATGAAAACCTGTTTGTAACTGCCAAATATCAGTCCGCAGGCGAACAGGCAGATCAGCGCTACAGACAGGATGTCAAACAGATGCTGTATGGGACGTGGCATCACGTCATACAGCAAGAATATACGGATATGGCAGCGCTGCTGCATGGCATATAAGCCAGAGAGCAGGAACACATAGCCAGCCAGCCACAGTGTCAGCTCGTTGGCCCACAATGTAGGAGCTTCAAAAACGTAGCGGAGGAACACCTCGTACAACATCACCGATGTCATGGTGATGATAAGAATCATGGTAACCCGGCCGATGAACAAGGCGAACCGGTCAATGGCTCGCCAGTGCTCATACTCCATCTTGGCACACCGCACGGTTCTGACCCCGATAAGAAACAGCACCGGAATCAGAATCAGAGCCGCCCAGTCCAGTGCATCGGCGTAACCGCCAAACAAACCTGCCATGTCCGGGGTGACATCCTTGCGGTAATGCTGTGCGCTCATTTGCTCCACCAGACTGGGGTTATCAGGTGGGATGAAGTCCAGAATATAAGCCGGTGTATGCCAGGTTGCCCACGCGGAGACAAAGACGAAAGCGAACGGCACCAACCATTCGATCAGGCTACCGGATTCCTCGCGCGACGATTGACTCATGATTCTGGGTTAAGCGTGATGGATTAATCGAAGGCGGAACCCAAACAGGGTTCCGCCAACCTTACGCCTTACAAGGGAGCTGCGTGTTACTCCATTGCACCCATATCTTTCAGGAACGATATGTGGCTCTCAAGCAGTGCCTTGGACTCAGGCGTGGTGGAGAACTCAACCCAGCCTTTCTGTACCGCGTCACGATACTTGGCCAGTTCCTCTGGAGACCACTCATACAGGTTGACACCCTTTGCACGAAGATCTTTCGCGGTCTGGGCATTCTTGACTTCGTTGGCTGTCGCGTTTTTCAGAGCCAGCGCCTGCATGCCCACTTTCATGATGGCCTTATGGGCTTCTGGCATGGCATCCCAAACATCTTTACGGCACGCCAGGTGATCCGCCGGCATGGAGTGGAAACCCGGGAAGTTGGTATGCTCAGCGATGTCGTACAAACCAAGACCTACATTGTTGGTCAGGTTGGCAGCGTCAGCGCCATCGATAATGCCCGATTCCAGAGCCGTGAAGATCTCGTTGAAATCCATGACGATGGGTGATGCGCCCAGGTTCTTGAAAACCAGTGTGGCCATGCCCGGTGGTGAACGGAATTTCCAGTTCTTGAAGTCTTCAACGTTGCGAATAGGCTTGGTTGATGACAATGACTCTGGCCCCGGTATCCACCAACCGACAAACTCCATGTCGTGATCGTTGTACAGCTCATTGATCTTGGTGTAGCCGTCAGCGTGCAGCAGCCAGGCGAGTTGCTGGTAAGGATTCTGATACCCGCCCATCAGGTCACCAGTGAACTGGAAAGCCGGGTTTTTACCGGTCTGGTAAGCGCCGCCAGTCATGTCGCAATCAAGAATGCCTGTGGCCGCTGCATCGAAGGTTTCCGCTGCTTTGACAACCGATCCTGAATAGAACATTTCGACTTTAATTTCACCGCTGGACATTGTGGTGATGTCTTCGATGAACTCGGCAGCCAACTGACCAGAGAGAGTCTCGGGTGAGAAGTGAGTCTGGATACGCAGCTTGGTTTCCTCTGCGCTCACTGTTCCTGCCGCAACAGCCAGTGCGACGGCTGTCAAACCTGTTGCTGCTACTTTCGCAGCAGGCCTTAGATACTTTTGCATGTTTCTCCTCGTAATCGTTTTGATCGGTGGCTAGTTGGTCAGACAAGGTTGATTAATGGCACTAGCTTTTGTCAGACCACGTCAGTGTAGCGCCAGTGCGTCAAGTATGCCTTGATATGGCGTCACAAGTCCAATCATGAGAGGTGTTTTATAGTGCAAGTTGCCGTGGCGACTAATTCGCCAACAGTGCATCCTGAATAGCCTGATACGCTGGCTTGGCTTGATAAGCGCGATCAAACGGCAGTGGATCGAAAATAGAACGAAACGAATACTGATCCGTCAATCCCCAGGTCTGTATGGCCTTACAATTGGGTTGCTCCAGACAGATAGAGACTATCTGCCGATACACATCCGCCTGTTGCTGTGTGCTGGCGCCATCGGCTAACGACACATCCAGTTCTGTGATGTAGATATCGAGCCCTCGCTGGGCAACCGCACCGAAGTTGGATCGCAACTCGTCGAACTGATCAAAACTGGTGAACAGGTGTAGTTGAAAGCCAATACCGTCCAACGGTATGTCACGCTGCTGCAGATCATCAACCACACTCATCAGACCGTCAAACTTGGGCCCCGCCATGGCGATGTCGAACTCGTTAATCAACAGCGTGCCCGTCGGCGCTGCGGCCCGTGCCTCCGTCATGGCAATGTCAATATAAGACGATCCCATGGCCTCCAGCCACACAGAATCTCTCAGCGAGCCATCATCAGCCATCGGTTCATTGATGACGTCCCATACTGGCATCACGTCGGCATATCGATTCATCACGCGATTGATATAGTCGCGCATGTGAGTCTCTCGTGTGCCCACGTCACTGTTGAGAATCCAGCCGGGCAGCTGTCGATACCAAATCAGCGGATGACCGTGAATACTCATGTTCGCAGCGTTGGCAAACGCCACCAGATTATCGGTGGCGGCAAACTGATACCGACCAGGCTCCGGGTTCAGATAATCCATTTTCATTGAATTTTCCGGTGTCACGATGTCGTATTCAAGCGCTGCCGTTGCCGCATACAGGGCCCCATCGGGTCGATGATAAAATGATTGCAAGGCTGCGAAACCTATCTGGATATTTCGATTAGCCGCCAGCGAGCGCAGAGGTTGTCCACTGCGTTGAAAATCCCCCGCCTCTCGCACCGTGATCGATACGGGCGTAACGCTGCTCAAACTCGAATCAACGGAGTCTCTCGCCACGACGTCTACAGTGA
>CALLPU010000522.1 GCA_938016235.1 uncultured Granulosicoccus sp.
CTACATGCGTGGCGAGTTCATGGATCAGGTGTACAAGAACTTCATGCAAGCCATCAAGGCCGCCTACGACAATGGCTGGGCGGGCCAGGATATCAAGGGCAGCGGCATTGACATCGAGGTCATTGGTACGCTTGGCGCGGGTGCCTACATCTGCGGTGAAGAAACCGCGCTGCTCGAATCACTGGAGGGCAAGAAGGGCCAGCCACGATTCAAGCCACCTTTTCCTGCGGGCTACGGATTGTACGGTCGTCCAACGACCATCAACAACACCGAGTCTGTTGCCAGTGTGCCGGCTATCATCCGAAATGGCGCCGACTGGTTCAAGAGTATGGGAATCGAGACCGCAGGTGGCCAGAAGTGCTTTTCAGTATCCGGGCATGTAGCCCGCCCCGGCAACTTTGAAATAAACCTGGGCACACCGTTTTCCACATTGCTCGAACTCAGTGGCGGCATGAAAGACGGCATCCCGTTGAAGGCTGTCATACCGGGTGGCTCGTCGGTACCGGTGGTGCCTGGCGAGATCATGATGAACACCAACATGGACTACGATTCCATTTCGAAAGTCGCAGGCTCCATGCTGGGGTCGGGCGCGGTCATTGTCATGAATGAGACCACCGACATGGTGCAGGCGTTACGGCGTATCTCGCGATTCTATTATTCCGAGAGCTGCGGGCAATGCACGCCTTGCCGGGAAGGCACTGGCTGGCTCTATCGCATGCTGAGCCGCATCGTGGAAGGCAAGGGCTTGCCCGAAGATATCGAAAAGCTGGAAGATGTTGCGGGCAAGATTGCTGGCCGCACTATCTGTGCGCTGGGCGATGCGGCGGCGATGCCTGTCCAGAGCTTTGTGAAACACTACCGACACGAGTTCGAGTACTACATTCAAAACGGACGCAGTATGGTGTCCGACCAACTGGGAGCGGTTGCCTGATCTACTATAAATAGATCAAGTCCGGCCCTTTAGCGCAAACAGTTTGCTTGCAGATCGAGCCCCTGGCCATCTTGCGAAATTCGATATATGACTGACGATACCATTCAGATTACTGTAGACGGCAAGCCGCTGAGCGCGAAGCGCGGGCAGATGCTGATCGAGGTTACCGATGCAGCAGGCATCGATGTGCCTCGTTTCTGCTACCACAAGAAGCTTTCAGTGGCTGCCAACTGTCGCATGTGCCTGGTGGAAGTGGAAAAAGCACCAAAACCGCTGCCTGCCTGCGCCACACCCGTCATGCCGGATATGGTGGTTCATACCGCATCCAAGCTGGCTCGTGAAGCGCAGAAGGGCACGATGGAGTTTCTGCTGATCAACCACCCGCTGGATTGCCCTATCTGTGATCAGGGCGGGGAGTGCGAGCTGCAGGATGTGGCCATGGGTTATGGCAACAGTGCGTCGCAATACACTGAAGGCAAGCGAGTGGTATTCGACAAGTACATCGGGCCTCTCATTGCCACTGAAATGACCCGTTGCATTCACTGCACACGGTGTGTGCGTTTTGGTGAGGAGATTGCCGGTATTCGCGAGCTGGGGGCCACAGGACGCGGCGAGAACGTTCGCATCGGTACTTATATCGCAAAGTCCGTGGTATCTGAGGTGTCGGGTAATGTGATTGATATCTGCCCGGTCGGCGCACTCACTGCGCGCCCGTCACGGTACACCGCCCGTTCCTGGGAGCTGACCCAGCAAGCTTCGGTGTCGCCTCACGACTCGGTCGGATCCAACGTGTTTGTGCATCTGGACGGTGCGTCGGTTAACCGGGTTATCCCCCGGGAAAACGAAGCCATCAACGAGGTCTGGATTGCCGATCGTGACCGTTTCAGTTATCAGGGGCTCGGCAGTCCGGATCGAGTCACGTCGCCCATGGTGCGAGTAGACGGAGAGCTAAAAGCGACGGACTGGCCAACAGCGCTGTCAGCTGCCGCCGATTATCTGCGCAGCAGTTCACTAGGTGTTCTGGCCTCACCTTCCATTACCCTGGAAGAGCTTTATCTCACGCAGAAGCTGGGGCGCGCCCTGGGCAGTAACGACATAGACCACAGGCTCGGGCAAGTTGATTTTACGGCGCAGGGTACGGCACCTGTCATGCCATGGCTGGGCATGCAACTCAACGATCTGGAAACCCTGGATGCGGCGTTGCTGGTGGGGTCGAACATTCGCAAGGATCAACCCATTGCAGCGGTGCGGTTGCGCAAGTCTGCATTGAAGGGCGGGTCTGTCAGCTTTATCAATCCCAAACAGTTTCCGCTGCATTTCGAGGCTTACGAAGCGATCGCCACGCGTTACGACAGCATGGTGTCGGAGTTGTACTGCGTAGCCCGCGCTGCGGGTGCTGACGTATCATCGATGGCAGACGCACCGTCATCAGGTTGCGATGAGCGTCACCAGCGCATTGCAGATTCCCTGAAAGCAGGCGAACGATCCGCTGTATTTCTCGGTAACATTTCGGTGCAGCACCCGGCGTACGCGCAACTGCAGTACCTGGCTGTCGCCCTGGCCAAAGCGACGGGTGCCACGCTTGGCATGCTGCCTGAGCGTGCAAACACGGCTGGTGCATGGCTCGCCGGAGTACTGCCACACCGAAGCGCTGGTGGGCAGGCCGCCAGCAACATTGGCAAGACAGCGTGGGAGATGCTGGAGTCGCCCATGAGCGCCTACTTGCTGGTGGGGTGTGAACTGGAGTTTGATGCAGCCAACCCGTCACAGGCACTCAAGGCACTGGCCGAGGCGTCGCACGTCGTGGCAATCAGCTCGTTCATGAGCGAGAGCCTGGCCGCGCACGCTGACGTTATCCTGCCGGCGGCTACCTTTACTGAAACGTTCGGTACCTACGTTAATGCAACGGGCAACTGGCAAAGTACCCGCGGTGCCACGCAGCCACCGGGTGACGCCAGACCTGCCTGGAAGGTATTCCGAGTGCTGGCTGAGGAGCTTGAGTTAGATGGCTTTGCTTTCGACAGCCCAGAGGCGGTGACGCAGGAGCTGCAGGGTCATTGCGGTAACGTTCAGCTGACTAACCTGATTGATTTTGCGTCCACACCTGCCTATACCTCACCGAGTGATGCAACACTGTTGCGAGCCGGTGAAACACCCATTTACGCAACCGACCCGATTGTCCGGCGTTCTATACCACTGCAGAAGTCACTCGACGGACAGCAGGCGTATGCGTCGATGGCGGCCGCTGATCTGCAGAAATTGTCATTGTCTGACGGGGATTCTGTAAGTGTGCGGCAGAATGGGTCGGCAGTGTCGTTACCGTGCAAGCTGGACGATGATGTTCCAGAAGGCTGTGTCTGGGTGCCTGCCGGGCTTCCCGAGACTACGACATTGGGTGAGCTGTTTGGTGCAATCGAGGTGAGTAAAGTCTGATGGATGCATTGATCCTGACCATTACCACACTGTTCAAGATTGTTCTTGTCCTCGTGCCGCTGATTTTATGCGTGGCCTACCTGACGCTGGCAGAACGCAAGGTTATCGGGTCCATGCAGGTTCGCGTCGGGCCAAACCGGGTGGGTTTCAAGGGGCTCGGGCAGCCGTTTGCGGACGTGTTCAAGTTGTTGTTCAAGGAAGTCATTGTTCCTACCAGCGCCTCCAGGTTCCTGTTTCTGACAGCGCCCATTTTGTCGTTGGCACCGGCTCTTGCCGCCTGGGCGGTGATACCGTTTGCCGATGGCTGGCAGCTGGCGGATGTCAACGCCGGGCTATTGTATGTGCTGGCCATGACGTCGGTGGGTGTCTATGGGGTGATCATAGCGGGCTGGGCGTCTAATTCCAAGTATGCGTTCCTCGGTGCCATGCGATCGGCTGCCCAGATAGTTGCCTACGAAATTGCCATGGGTTTTGCGCTGATTGGTGTTCTGATGATGGCGGGTAGCCTGAACCTTGGCGATATCGTACGCGCTCAGAGCGGCGGGTTCTTCAACTGGTATCTGTTCCCGCTGTTTCCGCTGGCCATTGTCTATTTCATATCCGGTGTGGCAGAAACCAACCGTGCGCCGTTCGATGTGGCGGAAGGGGAGTCGGAAATCGTGGCCGGTTTCCATGTCGATTATTCCGGCATGGCCTTCGCCCTGTTTTTCCTGGCCGAGTACGCCAACATGATCATGATCGCCGCACTGACGGCCGTGATGTTCCTGGGTGGCTGGATGTCGCCTATTGATGGCTTCGGCGATGGTATTCACTGGTTCCTGATCAAGACGGCGGCCATGTTGTTTGTCTTCCTCTGGTTACGTGCAACGTTCCCTCGCTACCGATACGATCAGATCATGCGACTGGGTTGGAAGGTTTTCATTCCCGTGACTATCGTCTGGATAGCCGTCGTGGGTTTTGCTATTTATTTTGAAGTCGGGCCGTGGTTCAGCACGGTAAGAGGCACGGTGGCATAGCCGGATTTCTTCACGGCAGCGGACAAAAAAAACATGACAGGACAAATCAGCAAATACATCAAGAGCTTCACGTTGTGGGAGCTGTTGAAAGGAATGAGCCTGACAGGCAAGTATTTCGTGTCGGGCAACATCACCATTCAATATCCGGAAGAAAAGACACCGCAGTCTCACCGATTCCGTGGCTTGCATGCCTTGCGCCGGTACCCCAACGGCGAAGAACGCTGCATTGCCTGCAAACTGTGCGAGGCGGTATGTCCGGCGCTGGCAATCACCATCGACTCTGACCAGCGTGACGACGGTACGCGTCGAACCACACGCTACGATATCGATTTGTTCAAATGCATTTTCTGTGGGTTCTGCGAGGAGGCCTGTCCGGTGGATTCCATCGTGGAAACGCGAATCTTTGAGTACCACTTTGAAAATCGTGGCGAGCAGATCATGACCAAAGACAAGTTGTTGGCTATCGGTGACAAGTACGAATCGCAAATCGCTGCTGATCGTGCCGCAGACGCGGCGTTTCGTTGATCTGTGTTGGCGTTTCCACTTACTAGCGCGAGCGATTAACCCAGGATTATTCCGTGACTTTCGAACTGTTCGTTTTCTATTTATTCTCGGCCATCATGATTTTTTCTGCGGCCCGTGTGATCACGGTTCGCAATCCGGTGCATGCTGCCATGTTTCTGGTGCTCACCTTCTTTACCTGTGCCGCCATCTGGCTGTTGCTGGAGGCCGAGTTCCTCGCCATCACGCTGGTGCTGGTGTATGTGGGGGCGGTGATGGTGCTGTTCCTGTTTGTTGTCATGATGCTGGATGTCAACGTAGCGCCGCTGCGTGAAGGCTTTGTGAAGTACCTGCCCGTGGGGATTCTCGTGGGCGTGGTGATGCTGGTGGAAATGGTCTTCCTGATCACACAGCGTTATTTCAAGGCAGAGCAATTTCCCATACCCGAACGCGGCACGGCGGAAGCCATGAGTAACACGGAGATGTTGGGCCGGCTGCTGTACAGCGAGTATCTGTTCCAATTCGAAATTGCCGCCATTATCTTGCTGGTGGCTATCGTGGCAGCCATTGCGTTGACCATGCGGCGCCGGCCGGAAACCAAGTATCAGACGCCGTCACAACAGGTGGAAGTGCGCAAGCAGGATCGATTGCGCGTGGTGCAGATGCCTTCCGAGAAGCGCACGTAACTTAACGAGACGGATACCCACACTCATGATCACACTGTCTCATTACCTCGCACTGGGCGCTATTCTGTTTTGCCTGAGTGTGGTGGGCATATTCCTTAATCGGAAGAATGTCATCATCCTGCTGATGTCCATCGAATTGATGTTGCTCTCGGTCAACATGAACTTCGTGGCGTTTTCCTATTTTCTGGGTGACGGAGCCGGCCAGATTTTCGTCTTTTTCATACTGACTGTGGCAGCGGCGGAGGCGGCTATCGGGCTTGCCATCCTGGTGGTGTTGTTCCGAAACCGGTCTACCATCAACGTCGCAGACCTCGACGCTCTTAAAGGCTAGCCCACGTGAAGCTACTGTATACACTCATCCCGCTAGCGCCTCTCCTGGCTGCCATTGTTACCGGCCTGTTCGGCCGACGCATTGGCCGGATCAACGCCCACCGCGTGACGATTGCCGGGGTTGCATTTTCATTGCTGCTGTCGGTTTACGCGTTTTTCCACGTGGTGATTGGCGGTGCGCCTGTCTTCAACGAAACGCTGTACACCTGGCTCGTCAGCGGCAACATTCGATTCGAGATCGGCTTCCTGGTGGACAACCTCACGGTGATGATGCTGCTGGTGGTCAACTTCGTTTCCCTGATGGTGCACATCTATACCATCGGTTACATGCACGACGACGACGGATACCAGCGCTTCTTTTGCTACATCTCGCTGTTCACCTTCTCAATGCTCATGCTGGTCATGTCCAATAACTTCCTGCAACTGTTTTTCGGATGGGAAGCGGTGGGCACCGTGTCCTATCTGTTGATTGGCTTCTACTACAAGAAGGAAACGGCCATCTTTGCGAACATGAAGGCGTTCCTGGTCAACCGCGTTGGGGATTTTGGTTTTGTGCTCGGTATTGCAGGCATTGTCATGTACACCAACAGCCTGGCCTACGTGGATGCATTTGAAGCCGCACCGGGGTTAGTCGGTCAGACCATCAACATCGTCGGCTCTGCTGAATGGGATGTTCTTACCGTGCTGTGCATCCTGTTGTTCATCGGCGCCATGGGCAAGTCTGCGCAGGCACCGTTGCATGTGTGGCTACCCGATTCCATGGAAGGCCCAACGCCCATATCCGCGCTGATTCATGCGGCCACCATGGTGACCGCCGGTATTTTCATGGTGTCGCGCATGTCACCGATATTTGAGCTGTCTGAAACGGCGCTGAGTTTCATTCTGATTATCGGTGCGTTCACGGCCTTCTTCATGGGCCTGATCGGCATGGTGCAGAACGACATCAAACGTGTGGTGGCGTACTCCACGCTCTCACAGCTGGGTTACATGACCGTGGCGCTGGGTGTGTCTGCCTATTCTGCGGCCATGTTCCACCTCATGACCCACGCGTTTTTCAAGGCCTTGTTGTTCCTGGCTGCCGGCTCGGTCATCATTGCGCTGCATCACGAGCAGGACATTCGCAAGATGGGGGGGCTACGCAAGATCATGCCCATCACCTACTGGACCTCGCTCATCGGCTCGCTGGCCCTGATCGGATTTCCGGCGTTCTCGGGCTTCTATTCCAAGGACATCATCATCGAAGCGGTTCACGCGTCCACCATACCGGGTGCGCATATCGCCTACTGGGCCGTGCTGGGTGGCGTCTTCGTGACTGCCTTCTATTCTTTCCGGTTGTTCTTTCTGGTCTTTCACGGCGAAACCAGAATGGACAAGCATACGGCCGAGCATGCACACGAGTCACCGAAGGTGGTTACCGTGCCGCTTATTCTGTTGGCCATACCATCACTGGTTATTGGTGCGATGACCGTCAGCGCGGTCGTGTTTGGCGACTACTTCAAGGACGTGATTTTCGTGGCGCCTGAGCACGACGTACTCGCCAGGGTGGGCGAGACTTACCACGGTGCGGTGCAGTTCATTGGTCATGCCTTCCAGACACCAGCCGTTTACCTTGCTGGACTGGGCGTGCTGACGGCATTTGTGTTTTACATACTGGCGCCTTCCATTCCAGCGTTTCTGGATTCAAAGCTCGGCTTCCTGCGCAGAATTCTGGATAACAAGTACGGCTTTGACGATTTCAACCAGGCCGTTTTTGCACGCGGCAGTGTTGGTCTCGGCAAGCAACTGTGGGAGAAGGGCGACATGAAGGTGATCGATGGTGCCTTGGTCAATGGTGCTGCCAACAGTGTTGGCTTGCTCTCCGGTATCGCGCGGCATGTGCAGAGCGGCATGCTGTTCCACTATGCGTTCGCCATGATTCTGGGTCTGCTTGCCATGCTGACCTGGTTTCTTTTCGTCTGATTATCCTGCCCGATTGAGATCGCTACATTGAGCTTCCCACTACTAAGTCTGACGATCTGGCTGCCAATACTGGCGGGTTTTCTGATCATCGCTCTCGGCGATGGTCCTGCGCGCAAGATCGCTGCGGCCGCCTCGGTTCTAACACTGCTCGTCAGTCTGCCGTTGTATTTCGGGTTTGACCCGAGCACGTCAGCGATGCAGTTTCGTGAATCGATCGCCTGGTTACCCGGGTTTGATATCAACTACGAGCTAGGTGTGGATGGTATTTCCATGCCGCTGATTATCCTCACCACCCTGATCAACGTTATTGTTGTCATATCAGCGTGGGAAGTGATCAAGGATCGGCCTGCCATGTACCTGGGTGCCTTTTCCATCATGACCGGTTTGATGATCGGAGTTTTCTCGGCACTGGACGCCATCCTGTTCTACATCTTTTTTGAAGCAACCCTGATCCCGATGTTCCTGATAATCGGTATCTGGGGTGGTCCGCGCCGGGTGTATGCCACGATCAAGTTCTTCCTGTACACCTTTCTTGGATCGGTGTTCATGCTAATTGCGTTGATCTACATGTACCGCGAAGGGGGCACGTTCAACATTCTGGGCATGCACACGCTGGAGCTTGGCAAGGATCAGCAGTTCTGGATCTTCCTTGCGTTCCTGGCAGCTTTTGCCGTCAAGATACCCATGTGGCCGGTCCATACCTGGTTGCCGGACGCGCACGTTGAAGCGCCGACTGCAGGCTCCGCGGTACTGGCAGCCATCATGTTGAAAATGGGTGGCTACGGTTTTCTACGATTCAGTTTGCCCATCACGCCAGACGCCAGTGCACGGTTGGACATGTTCATGATTGCCATATCGCTGGTGGCTGTGGTGTATATCGGATTCGTTGCGTTGGCGCAGCGAGACATGAAAAAGCTCATTGCCTATTCCTCGATATCCCACATGGGGTTTGTCACGCTGGGTATCTTCATTGCGTTTCGCCTGATTGCGAAAGGCGACGATGCCGGTGTTGCGCTGGGTCTGGAAGGCGCCATCATCCAAATGGTTTCGCACGGTTTTATCTCTGCCGCCATGTTCCTGTGCGTCGGGGTCATGTACGACCGCATACACAGCCGAGAGATTGCCGATTACGGTGGTGTGATCAACACGATGCCCATCTTTGCAGCCTTCATGGTGTTTTTCGCCATGGCCAACGCCGGATTGCCCGGTACCTCAGGCTTTGTTGGCGAATTCATGGTGATTCTGGCCAGTTTCAAAACCAATTTCTGGATTGCCTTTCTGGCGGCCAGCACATTGATTCTGGGTGCCGCCTACACCTTGTGGATGGTCAAGCGCGTCATCATGGGCCCCATCGGCAACGACAAGGTTGCGGCTCTGACTGATATCAATCCCCGCGAGTTCTGGATGCTGGCCATCCTGGCAATCTTTGTATTGCTCATCGGTGTCTGGCCGAATGTGATCGGCAGCGTCATGCACGCCTCGATCGAGAACCTCGTGCAACACATTTCAACCCCCAAGTACTGAGCGCCCCATGGACAACCTGCAGATCGCGACACCCGAGATCTTTCTGCTGGCGGCCACCTGTGCGGTGCTGGTCGTCGGACTGTTTACGCAAGCCAAATCGAACACCGTTTACTGGTTGTCCCAGTTGACGCTGGTCATCACGCTGATCATGTCCTTGACGCAGATCGGCGATGACGCAACCACCGGATTCAGTGGTGCCTATACGGTTGACTCACTCAGTGCGAGCCTGAAAAGCTGGGTGTTGATTATCGCCATCGGCATATTTCTGTATTCACGTGACTATGTGGGCTCACGAAAAATAGCGCGCAGTGAGTATTTCGTACTGGGCCTGTTTGCCGTGTCAGGCATGATGATCATGGTGTCGGCCACGCACATGCTCACCGTGTACCTTGGGCTGGAATTGCTCGCGCTGTCACAGTACGCGATGGTTGCCTTGCATCGCGACAACAGCGAAGCGTCAGAAGCTGCCATGAAGTATTTTGTGCTGGGTGCGCTAGCCTCAGGCATGTTGCTGTACGGCATGTCGATGATTTACGGCGCCACTGGCTCCCTGAACCTGAATGTCATCGGAGACATACTCGCCGGCAACTCCGAATCAATGTCTGCGGAACGTACCATCGGTGCCCGGTTCGGCCTGACGTTCCTCATCGTGGGTATTGCGTTCAAGCTTGGTGCTGTGCCGTTTCACATGTGGGTACCGGATGTGTACGAAGGGGCACCGACCTCTGTCACCATGTTCATATCCACTGCCCCCAAGATAGCGGCTTTTGCGATGCTCATTCGTTTGCTGGTAGGTGGACTGGAAACGCTCCATGCGGACTGGCAGCAGATGCTGGCCATCATGGCGGCCCTGTCGATGGTGGTGGGTAATCTGATTGCCATTGCACAAACCAATATCAAGCGCATGCTGGCCTACAGCACAATCTCGCACGTGGGCTTTCTGCTGATGGGCATTGTGGGCACTACTGCAGAGGGTTATAGCGCCTCGATGTTCTATGCCATCACGTATGCGTTCACAACGCTGGCAGCGTTTGGCGTGTTGCTTGCCGTGTCGCGCGAAGGTTTTGAGGCTGATCAGCTGAGCGACCTGGCCGGACTGGGCAAGCGTAATGTATTACTGGCTACGGTCATGATGCTGGCAATGATCTCGCTCGCCGGTGTTCCGCCTGCGGTTGGGTTCTACGCCAAGTTGTCAGTGCTTCAGGCAGCCGTGGGTGCCGGGTTTACCTGGCTGGCGATTCTGGGTGTCATCATGTCGGTGATCGGGGCGTTCTACTATCTGCGCATTATCAAGCTGATGTTTTTCGATGATCCAACAGACACCGCTGAAGTTCGACCGGCTGGGGATGTCAGTGCGGTGCTGGCGATTAACGGCGCTGCCGTTCTGGCACTGGGTATCGCGCCGGGGATCATCATGAGCGCGTGTATTGCCGCGTTCGGTTAATGCCGATCCGAAGGGGCCGCTCAGGTTTGAAAATCGGAGCCGCAGCAATCAGCTTACGTTCACGCGTTGGTTAAGACGGCGCTGGTACTAGCGTGAGAAAAGTCGTCCCAGCAATGTGTTGAGCAGCGACTGCTGACTAGTGTTCAAGCGCTGTGCGCCTGGCAGACCTGCGGGCGGTTTGAGCCAGTTGCGAGCCTCTTGAGCGAGAACAACGCGCCATTTGTGAGCCGCTACTTTTAGCGAATGTTCCGGTACATTGGCTGACCGACTGATATTGTCGATGGCGGTGCCGAGTGTGTTGAACAAGGTATCTGGCGAGTAGGTTGACTCCCAGGCTGCTCTGGCCGCCTGGCTACGATCCTGCCATTCAGGCTCCAGTTCTCTGAGTTTTCTGGGGATCGACGCAATATCCCATTCGGGAATCCTGACAGCAAAACTCCAGTCGATCTGTGGAGGAGGTACCCAGGAATCCGAAATGATGACCGGAATACGTCCGGCTTCAATCGTTTCGTACAGCCTGAGTGACGCCGGGCCGATGCCGCGTGGGCATAGTACGAATTGGCTTTCAGCCATCGTATCCCTGTACAGCTTCTGATACGCGTATTTGGACGTCTGAGCCGGGTTCCAGGTGCAGAAATTCGAGGTGTCCACGATGTTGGCGCGTGGGTCAGCAATGGATAAAAGATCCTTGCGCACTGAATGACTGTTGGAACCGACAAACGAGAACAGCCATTTTCGTGGTGTGTCCTGAGTATGGATATTCTGAATACCGGTGTTTGATACGTTCAAGTAGGGGAACGCCACATAATCACTGTAGGAAGACATCCTTGCCGACAGACTGCAATACACGCCAGGCAGCAGGGGCCAGGCCTGATCCATCTCGTTGTACATGTACACCTTTTCAGGGTACTGCTTGACCAGTGAGTGCTCCATCAGGCGCTTGAACTGCATGTCATGGAACTGGGTGTTCTCGATGAACACGATGGCATCGGCCGCTCTCGGCTCGCGGACCAGCTGGTGATGGCCGTGAACGTCCATGTCATACAGCTCGCGTACCCGATCGAGACACGAGTGACTCCGGTACGCAGATGTCAGAAACAGTTTCATTCGACCCGTCTAAATTGTAATGTTCCCATCAAAATACCACTATACGCCTCGAAAATAGAGGGTATTGTTACCAAAATTGAGACGGCAGGCCGCCATGCCAGGCAGCGGGGGCTGAGTGAGTGCTCTTTGATGCATCCGACGAACGTGTTGCCTGAACGTGTGTTACCTGCAAAGTAGTGTAGGAGTCGAGAGAGGAATTGCTCGATTTGGTGCCATTTCCAGCTGAATTGACCGGCCTGTAGCTAGGGTGATTTTACAAATGCGCAATATATTTCCGTGTTGTCGGGCAAATAGTTCCGGTCGCGCGTGACAACTTGGTCAAATTGATCAGAAACAAGAAGATGGCCAGAGAAACCCAATGCAGAGTTCGGTAAGGTTTCCGCAGTCAACAGCGAAGGACAGCCACGATTACCATGCAACTCTCCAAGAAACCATCTCTACCGAAACGGATTTTTCCGCTAGCAGCGCTCAGCCTAGCCATTGTCTTTGTCTCCGCGTGCAGTAGCTCCAGCAGTACAACGCCGGAAACGACTCCACCTGATGATGATCCGACTCAGACGCCCGGTGGACCCTCAGTAACGCCACCTGATACCGCCACCATGTTTCCAGACGATACGGATAACGATGACCGGCCAGGGATGATCGTGACCGGTATGAACGGGATGGATCCGCGTGACGTTGTGTCGCCCTGGCTGGCGAATGTGAGCCTGTTTCGTCTGGATTCTGAAACGCCAGGCACCGGGGACGGGCGCGTAGCGCTATTGCAGTATTCGGATGATTTTCCGGTGGCCAGACATATCGAATTCTTTGAAGAAAGTCTGGACACCTGCGACATTCGAGATCCTGACGTACCTCAGCCTATTGGTGGTGGGGGAGGTGGTGGATCGCCACCGCCACTGCTCAGCGGCGGTACAACGGTTGTGATCAATACGCCGTCTGGCCCCTGGTTTACGTATGACAGGTCTCTGGATGACGACGGTGAGCCCATCTACCGAACCGACAATCAATTACCCAGCGCCTTGCCACAGGGAGCCACACTTTCCATACCCGGTGATGCGTTTCCCACGGTAGCTGCGCACCCGTTGTATGAGCCGGATGCGCCGGTCAGACTACTACCCGACAGTGAATTTGTTGTGACACCTGATTCCGCGTATTCCTGGATTCCGGGAAGTAGTGGTTTCACCTACGCGAAGATCAATTTACTGGCTTACGATACAGACGATAACTTCCAGGGTTTCTATGTGACTTGCTATGTGGAGGACGATGGTGAGTTCACGATGCCTGCTGCAGTAGTCGACTATGTTGCCAATACAGAATATCTGCTCGTATCGCGCTACTCGCGCAATTACACGCGGTTGGATCTGGTCAACGGCATTGTGATTTATCAGGACGTCGAGGTGGCCGAGTAGCGCAATAATGAGGTGGCCGAATGACGCACCGGTCAATCGACAATTTTTGAACTATTTAGCCTTTGGCTATTGAACCTTATGTGTTTGCGCCTTATACTTCCGGCGGTCAGCACAGGTGCGGGGTGGAGCAGTCTGGCAGCTCGTCGGGCTCATAACCCGAAGGTCGTAGGTTCGAATCCTACCCCCGCTACCAATTAGTTCCATAGCTGAGATAGTTGATCAATTTAGCCCCTGAAAACGGGGCTTTTTTGTGCGTGTTGAAAAATTTCTGGCGCGTTCTCGATTAATGGACCAGCGCCAATCAGGGCTGCGGATATTTGACTAGTCGAGAAGTGAGAAAGGATTTAGAAATTGCCGCTTCCAAAACAGTTTCTTGTCCACTTCGCTGAGTGCGGCGGTGTCGCAAACTGCATCCCAATGCTGCTCGATGGTCTGTGTAATATGGGCGAAGATTTCGCGGGCGCTATCATCGGACAGCAAGAAATGTCTTGCGGCGCTCAAGCAAGTCTTTAGCTGGCTTAGATTGTTGTTGCCAGATATCAGCATGGCCTGTGACGCTTCGTTGCCGGCGCGCCCTTGTGGGCAAATGTCATAGGCGGGCGTCAAGGTCAGTTCCTTACCGTTCCAGAAAGCGGCATGGTTGCGAGCATGGTCGTCATTGTTGCCGCTCAGAATATTGAAGACAAGCCGGGAATACAGTTCTCTGAGCGTGTCCTTCGGATCCGTAAAACGATGACGAATGATTTCAGCGAACGTCTCGTAACTGGCATACCGCGCCATCATGTCATCAAGACCGAATAAGGTCAGCGCTGAGACCATTGATCTGCGTGACCAGCCTTCTCCTTGTCGCAGCCGGTCAAAGCGCTCAATCAGCAGGATGTCCTTGTTTGCAGCCTGAACCAGTTTTACTGGTGCGACATTCAACCCGGCAAGTGTCGCCAGTTTCATCGCGATGAATTCAGCTTTAACCACACTGTAGAGGTCAGTGCTTGAAGAGAACTTGGCGACATACTTTTTGCCTTGATCCTGAATCAGGGCTTTGGGGCGTGCACCGCCGATAGAACTGCCATGAAACAGTGCCTGATCAAGTTCGGGGGTAAGCGATACCCCTTGCTCAACTCGTTCAGCGGACTCCAGCAATTCCTCCAGGGTGACGTTTTTCGCCGAACGCGGCTCATACGTTGTCGGTGAAGGCTGAAAATCGAGCGCACCAATGCGATCGGAACCGGACTCCAGCAGATAAGTCAGTTCATCCAGCTCGGCGGTATCGGTACCGGCACCCTTGCGACCCAGCTTCTTGTTGATGATGACCCGTCGCCCCCAGGCGTCAGGGGCGGCATCCCGAATACAGCCCGGCATGATCAGCCCTTCTGGCAGGGGCAATGCTCCGGCCTGGAGTGGCAACTCAGGTTCATAAATTGACATTGCAGGCGCTTGATCCCTAACACGCTCCAGATAGCTCTTACCGTAGTTGAACAGGACGTTGCCGTTTTCGGCTTCCAGCCTTCCCGCCACTACTGGCTCAGTCTGATGAGGTAGCCAGATCCATACAAAGGCTTCTTTGATGTCGCTAGAAGTCATCACGTACCGCTTTTTTCTTCGCTTTTATCCGCTGTGGCAGCAGCGCGACCTTGTCCCGTGTGTGCTCGATATGTTTTGAGAGCGGCAGGTTGTCAGGCTCAAACAGTTTTACGCCCACCAGGGTGGCGACTTCAAAGACTGAACCAATGGCACAGCTCATTTCGCCGTTCTCGATTTTTTGCAGTGTGGTTCTGGAGATGCCTGCGCGATCTGCCAGATTCTTTTCAGACCACTGGCGCTGCTTACGCCCCAGCTTGATCTGCTCTCCCATGAGAACAGCGGCTTCTTGAGCGTATTGAGAGTAGGTTCGTTGCTTTGCCATTTTCAGCACCTGACGTAAAAAGACTGTTTAAATGGACATTAGAGTATCTAATGGTCAATTTAATAG
>CALLPU010000523.1 GCA_938016235.1 uncultured Granulosicoccus sp.
CGTCGCATCGGATAACCTGGCTGGCATAGTCTTCATCGCTGATCCGTGGCATTCGCCAATAACTCGGATGCTCATCATCGTCGCGGTAGCGCTCCAGATAACTCCACGCGCCTTCGGTATCGGGCAATGACACATCATTGGATTCGATACGCCCTTTCATTTCCTGTAGTAGCGTTTTCTGCAACGCTAGAGTGTCTGACATAGAGGAGTTGTACCAGTCATTCTCAGCCGCCAGATAGGCCTTGATATCCACTGGCAACTGCTCCGGGTCATCAACACAATCCTGCCAGTTATCCGCCCGCAACCAGGCAAAGGGATCCTCCCACTGAACACCGTGTGCTTCACGTAGCACAGGCAAGCGCTTTGCTTGTGGCCCGTTCACGTGTTTGCCTTGTTGCCATCCAGCAGCAAGGCATCACCCACCAGCTGATGCAGGCTGGTCACTTGCACATTAGCCAGATCATGATGTGGCAATACAGCGGAAAGCTGGGTTTTGCAGATTGCGCAGATCGCCACCAGATGCGTCACCTGATGCGATGTCACAACTTCACGCAGAGCCTGGGCTCTGGGCAACGCCCCTTTTATGCGTACATTCATCAGATCGTCCGTGAGCAAGCCTCCGCCGCCGCCGCAACAAAAGGTGCGCTGGTGTGTGGTATCGCGGCTCATGTCAATCACCTGAGGAACACTGGCAACCAGCAACTCGCGTGGAATAGTGAATTGCCCGCCTTTGATGTTTCCCATACCGGCACCGCGTGCAACGTTGCAGGAGTCGTGATAGGTCACCACCTTGCCACGGTTACGCTCAGCGTCCAGCCTGATAACACCCGACTCAAGCAGCTCATGAGTCAGTTCGCAAATGTGTTGTGCACGCGGGTGAGCAGCCTCCAGAAAATTCATGGGACCCACCAGCGCATCCAGAAAGCTATAGGCAACTCGCCATGCATGACCACACTCGCCAATCACCAGCCGGGAAACATTCAGTTCAACGGCTGCATTGCGAATACGCAGCGCGATATCGCGCATGTGATCGTGCTGGCCGGTAAACAGCGCAAAATTTGCCGCCTCCGATGCTGCAGAACTGAACGTCCAGCGAATGCCCGATTGATGCAGCACTTTCGCATACCCAATCAGGCCATCAACATGCGGCTCGGCAAAAAAATCTGCCGACGGCGTTACCACCAGCATGTCAGCATCGGGATCATCCAGTGGTAAACGCACCGGCACACCCGTCTCTTCAAGAATGTCTTCTTCCAGACTCTCCAGCACATGTGCCAGTGCGGGGGCTTTCATGCCCAGGTTATTACCTATGCTGTTTACCTTGGTGATGATTTCCTGGGAGTACTGCTGTCCCAGCCCGACACTGGCCAGTATTTCACGCCCGGCCATGGTCACTTCACTGGTATCAATACCCTTTGGGCAGAACACCGTGCATCGCCGGCACTCAGAACACTGATGAAAGTAGTTATACCAGTCTTGCAGTAATGCCTTGTCGAGTTTACGAGCACCTACAAGCCAGGGAAAGAACCGGCCGGCAAACGTGAAGTAGCGTCGGTACACAGAGCGCAGCAGATCCTGACGGGCCACAGGCATGTTGCGCGCATCGTGCGTTCCCAGAAAGTAGTGACATTTATCGGTACACGCGCCGCACTTGGTACAGGTATCGAGGAACACGCGTAGGCCACGACGAGACGCCACCAATTCTCCCAGACGCGCAATGGCCCGGTCATGCCAGTCTTCAACCAGTGTGCCGGGCAATTTCAGCTGCTGCTGCACACTGGCATCGGCAACTGCTGAGTGTTCGTTACTCATGGCCCCTTCGCGTATCAACGGTATAACCCGATAGCGTCCAACAACCGACGGCACCTCGGCGGCCGCTACAGGTTGACTATCGTTCACGCTGGTTCCAGGTGGGGCTGAATACAATGCCGATACCGTGAATCAGTTTGCTCACGGGGAATATCAACATCAGCACGCTTACCAGGGCAAGATGTACCATCAGAGAGGCACTGTCGGGTAGCGATTGCCACTGCGCAGTCAACGCTCCACGAAGAAATTCACCGGTACTGTACAAATCAGCCGGCCAGTGGCGTTTTATCAAAGCCCCCGTTATACCGATAGCCATGAGCAGCAACAGGTGCAGATAATCACTGGGAGATGATATGTAGCGCACCCTGTCCACCAGACATCGACGCAGCAACAGAATCAGCAGACCACTCATCATGGCCAGCAGTGCCCAGCCACTGAATTGAATGAACGGTAGCAGCGCTAATGGCAACTGCGGGAACAGCAATCGCAGGTGCATGATCAACAGCCATAACAACCCGTAATGAAACAGTATGCTGCCCACCCACGTTATCAGACTGGCGCGTGCCAGTGAGCGAAACAGCACCAGTTCCAACAGCAATCGACCAACCACACCCGCCCTGCTCTGCGGCGCTGGAGTGAGTGGTATCGGTAGCGGCGAGGCGGTTCGCTTCCAGATAAAAGCTCGATAGAACGTTGCGATCAGTGCCCAGTAAAACACCAGCGCAAACAGGATGCCTGGCAGGAGTTCAGACACAACCGGTGGGTTTGGGCAGTCCGGCATAACGACACGCTTGCTTTGCCGGCCCCTTGGGAAACAGTTCGTACAGGTAACGACTATTGCCTTTTTCCTGGCCATAGCGCTTGCCGATCTGTTTGGTCAGTATGCGTATGGCCGGGGCAATTTCGTAGTTTTCATAGTACTCCTGCAAGAAGTTGATCACCTCCCAGTGGCCTTCAGTGAGTTCAATACCGTCTGCCAGAGCCAGCTCTTCCGCCAATGCCGCAGTCCAGTCTGAGCGTCGCTTCAGATACCCCTCATGATCGGTCTCTAAGGTGTCAATCAATGCACTCATGGCAGTGTTCGGATCATCGTTTCAAGGGGTCATGTGCAGGCGTTGAGCAACAGGCAGACGTACGGGTGCCTGTGCCCCGGCTAGCCGGCAAGCTTCAGCAACACGTCGACCAACTCGTCCGAGGTACCCAGATAATCCGTGATATGGATATCCATATCGGGGTACTCGGCCTGCTTGATGGCCACTTGCTCCGGGATGTCCTCCGCCACGTGCGTACCCCGGGCGAGAAAATAGGGCACCACGCTGACGCTGGTAGCACCGCGGGCAATGCAGCGTTCAATACCATCGGGAATCAGGGGGTCAGCCAATTCCAGGAACGCATGCTCAACAACGTCGAAATTGGCGGCGGCCTTGGCAGCGAGCCGCTCCGACAGGCGTGCGATTTCAGAGTTGGATTCTGCTCGTCGACTGCCATGAGCCACGAGGAGTAAAGATTTCATCAGGGTGTTTGCCAGGGTGCGTGTTGGAGACGGAATTCATGCGCGCTACTTAGAGCCGCTAGTATACCGATACGCACCTGAGTGACCAATGAATCACCACAAGCATCGGGAATGCAGGCCGAAATGCAGACCAGAACACCCACGGCGCAGCGGCGCCCGATCAGATGGACCGGGGAGCCGCTACGCTCAATGAATCTGACGATGCCCGAGCATCATCAGACCCACGCTTCAAGACAACAGGCTTGTCAGCCGCCGTTCTACAGCGAAGAAGCCCAGTCGTTGACTTCCATTTCGGCAGTTTCTCTATCCAGACCGTATTTGTCCTGCACCAGCGACACGAGCTGATCACGATCGCCGTTGACCGTCAGCAGATCTTCTTCTGTCAATTCTGCCCAACGATCCTTGATGTTGCCGATGGAATCCTGCCAGTTCGCCTGCATATCCTGCCAGCCGGCACTCTCCATTACATCAGCCGCCGCGTCGGTGGCCTGAGCGACGGCTTCGTCCGCCACAGCGGCTGCGTCAGTGGCTGTCGCGTCCACGGCCGAGCTGACCTCGCCCTCCGCAGGTAGTGGCTCAGACGTACCGCCACCGCAGCCTGCTACCAACAGACCTGCGACTGCTACAGCTCCGATGTTCGTTATCAATCTGATCATGCTAGGACCCTCCGTCACGTTAACTGAAAAACACTCGAACCCCAGGATTTTTCCAAGGCATGGCGAGAATAACGAGAGCCACGAACACACGGGCTTACAGAGCAGTACGGATAGGTTTTGTTGTCGCTAAACCCCTGTATTAGCTGGCATTCCAGCGTTATGACGTATGGTTAATGACAACGCGCCGCATCTCTTAGCGATGACACCGCATTGGCGTGACCATCAAAACCTTCGTAGGTTGCGAAACGATGCGTATGTGGGGCCATTTCCGCGTAACCGGCGGCCGTCATGTGGCCAACGGAACAAGTCTTCATGAAATCGTGCACGCCTAAGGGAGAGTGAGTGCGAGCCGCTGATGATGTTGGCAATACGCAGTTCGGGCCCATCATGTAGTTGGCAATGGAACCTGCCGCGTGCTCACCGAGCAGGATTTCACTGGCGTTGCGGATATACGACAAGTGTTCGTAAGGTGCTGTAGACAACACCTGGCAATGCTCAGGCGCGTAGTCGTTGATGAATTCATAGGCTTGCGCTGCGTTTTGTGCCAGCACAATGCCACCACGCTGACCGCTGAGCACCGCTGAAGAATAACCGGCAAGTCTTTCACGCTGGTGATCCCAGTAGCGAGGAATGGCCGCACGAACCGCGTGTGCCAGCTTTGCATCCCACGTGACCAGAAAGGCACTGCTATCCGCACCATGTTCAGACTCGATGGTCATATCCAGAGCGGCTATTTCCGGATTGGCCGTCTCGTCGGCCAGCAGGATGGTTTCACTCGGTCCTGCCGGCAAGCCAGGATCAATGCGCCCAGCCAGCAAGCGTTTGGCTGCAGCCACCCAGGGGTTTCCCGGCCCCACTATCTTGAAGCATCGAGGAATGGTTGCGGTACCGTAGGCAGCCGCCGCCACGGCCTGCGCACCGCCAGCCTTGAACACGTTTTCCACACCCGCCAGACGGGCGGCAACCAGTGTCGCAGGATCGACTTTTCCATCGGCACCCGGTGGCGTCAGGATAATCGGTTCCGGAACACCGGCCACGTTTGCCGGTATGGCCGTCATCAAAGTCACCGACGGAAAAGAACCTTTGCCGCGCGGTGAGTAACACGCAACCGAATCAATGGCCGTGGATCGCTCGCCGACCAACACACCCGGGCGAATCTCTTTCATCCACATTTCAGGAGGCCGCTGTGCTTCATGAAAACGGCGAATGTTGTCTGCTGCATACTCCAGCGTCTCTATCATCGACTTGTCGATCTCATCGAACGCTTTGTCGATTTCAGAGCGCGTTGCCGCAATGGCATTCGCCTCTAGTGACGTCGCACCATCGTAGAGCTGGCCAAACCTGGCCAGTGCCTTGTCACCGTCGTTTTTAACCGCATCAACAATTGGTCTGGCACCTTCCAGAAAAGGTTCAAGATCATCCTCTGCACGTGTCAGTAGCTGTTCACGCTGACTGGAATCCAGCCGAGCAAGCTCGTGCAGGGATACCTCTGGGTATTGACGATCAGTCATTGGGGAGCCGTTGATGGTTAATTGGAAACGGACGGCCCCACCGCGTTGGAGCCTGAAGAACATACGACGGCTCAGTATACCCGCTCAGGCGCTCTTACTTGCCACCGCAAGGCTCGCAGGCGGATAACGCTCAAGTGCTTCTGCGACCCAGTTGTCATCCAGCAGGTACGTCCGCCACGCCGGTTGATAGTGGACCAGACCCTCGATGATGCCGGACGCGTAGTTACCGTTCAGCGATCGATCACCCGCTATCTTCAAGCCACCCACAGCCTGATAGGTACTCGCTTCAGTGCCCAGGAGCCGGGACTTGTGACTGATTGCCTGCTGAGTATCGGTATCTGCGTTGGCCACAGCTACCGCCGACACGGCACTGACCAGAGCGGCAACATCATTACCACTATCACCGGCAAACAAAACATCCGCCGGAGCCAGTTCCAAAAGAGAACGCACATAGCGAATGGCGCCGCTCTTGTTAGCCTGACGCGGCAGCACATCCAGAAGACCCACGGCATTTTCGATATCATCGCTCATCACCAGAGCCGCTTGAACATTGACCGCTTCGAGACGATCAGCCACCTGGTCAGTCAAAGCTTCCCGATCAGCATCCAACGCAAAATAGTAGCTTGTCTTCAGTAACGATTGACGACTGGCTTCCTGCTCACGAAGCCCGTCAATTCCACGCAAGTGCTGCTTGATGTCATCGCCTGTCATGCCATCCCAGTCGATGGCAATCGTACGCTGCCAGTCTTCACTGTTGATCCAACCGCCAGTGTCGGGCAGGTAAAGCGAAGAACCCACATCAGCAACAATAAAATCGGGCTGGCGCAGTTCATACTCATCGATGGCATCCAGCACCCGATCAAGATCACGCCCCGACACGTAGGCTAACGATACCCCGTGAGTATCGAGCATCTGCCACAACAACGGACGTGCCATGGCACATTCGGGTTCGTCTCCATTCGGCAGTAGCGTACGGTCCAGATCGGTGCAAAGCAATTTCATCAAGCAGGTTCCGGCAGGCTGACAGGTGCGGCACATCGACCGTGGAAATCATAGTATTCAATAGCTTCCAGAATGCCTGCCGCGTATGGCTTACGCGTAAAGTAGATCGTGTCGCTTTCGGCAATCTGCGACAGCTCCTCGTGCGACCGGTTGCCCACAATTGCAGCCAGTGTATTGCCGCGCATCATATCTTCGTCTGCGCCCGAACCTCCAATGGCCAGTACACGCTCCAACGGTATATTGTAGTGCCCTGCCACATACCTGAGTGCCAGACCTTTGCTGGCGCGTAGCGGCACGATGTTCAAGTATTGCCCGTGCGAATAGATTACGTTGACCGACTGCTCTTCTTTCAACAGTCGCGCGCTGATCTCATGAATGGATGGCGCTACTGCGGGATCATATTGGTAGCTGACTTTGAAATCGCTTTGCTGAGTGGCGTCTCTTAACTCAATACCCGGAACATCGGCGAGTATTCGCCTGACCTGCTGCGGCGTCCATTGCTTTTCGATATGGCGCTTCCACGCCGTGTCTTCGGTCAATTTCGGGGCATAGGTAATTTCCGTACCGGCGCTGGTGATCAGCACGTCAGGTTCGGGAATGCGGTGCTTTTTCAACAACCGAAGAGCCGCGTCGAGGCGCAGCCCCGTATTGATGCAGAACTTCATGGTCTTGCGATGCGATCTCACATGATTGATCAGCGTCTGCAATGCATCTTCGTCCCCGAGCAGGCTCCTGTTCAAATCGGTGAACAAGGCGCGATCAATGTAGTTTGTACTGAACACCAGATCAGACCGTGGGGCGCGTCTGACCGGTTGCGACGCTATGATGCTATTGGCCATGATGACGTACTGCTGCGCATGTGCAGTCCATGAATAGTGCATGCGAACCCCTTTAAGACCCGCTGCAGAACGCCGTTGCCAGGCCTCCCAGTCACCAATCACCTCACGGATAGCGTGGGCGATGCCTGCAGGTTCCAGCGGATCAATCAGCAGACCGTTGTTGCAGTTACCGATGATATCTCTGGGCCCGCCATCTTCTGTTGCCACGATCGGCAGGCCACTGGCTGCCGCTTCTATCAGGGTTAAACCGAAAGGCTCGGTCAATGCCGGGTTGACGAACACGCCACCGCTTAACGTGGCCAGACGGTAAAGCACCGGAACATCATCAGAACGATGCTGTTTCGGGTAGGCGACTTTGCCATACAGGTCGTAACGATCGATCACTTGCAGCAGCTCGGTCAAGACATCACGCGCACCATCGTCCAGCTCGTTCAAGTCATCACGATTGCCCATGACAACCACCAGGTTAGCGCGTTCCTGCAACTCCGGATCGTTGCCGTAGGCATGCATCAGTGTGGCGATGTTCTTACGCGCATCGGCCCGGGACAACGCCAGTATCATGGGCTTGTCCGGTTCGCGCAGGAAGCGGTGTACTCCGCGCGCTATCTCGGCGTCCTGTTCATTACCCTTCGGCGGTTGAAACCTGTCGAGATTTGTACCGGGAGGAATGATGCGCATGGCTTCAGGTCGGTAGCAGTTATAGATCTCGTACTGTTCTTC
>CALLPU010000524.1 GCA_938016235.1 uncultured Granulosicoccus sp.
CGCGTGAATTGCTGGCGCGAGCAGGAGCAACGAGCAACAGCGACACCGCCAGGAATTTCTGGTTGGACAGATGCCAGTATCAAAAAGAATCGGTCAGACGACGCGTTACCGAGTCGGACGATTTGCTTAGGACACTTACAGATGAAAACACAGATTTCCTCAATGCCTTGTTCAAACGGCTCGAGCGGTAACATAGTTTCTGGACCACTCGTCTGGACCACTCGTCGGACCACTTGTCTGGCATATGAAGCTAACGGTTGAGATCTGATCTAACTGGAAGCCTTGTCGGGAAAGAAAGCGCTTGATTGCGCAAGCAGAGAATTTCAACGGTAGTGTTGCACTGGCAATTAGTATCAAACGTTGACGTCCATGCGGGTAATTTTCGCAGATAAGTGGTGAATCGTTAAACGCTGATATGCGTGCTCTGGCCATCGATGATAGACAGGTTGTTGGAATTACATTCATGGCAGAGCTGTGGGGGACTGAAAGCTCCACAACTGTGCCAACTCAATTATCAACACTTTCAGGTGTGAGTGGTTTGTCGTTGTATGGCATCTGATGGTGGATTCCTGCGAGGCCGCCCCCGGATTCCGTTTCACGGGTTGATCGTAGTTATTAATGTGTTTGAGTGTCTCAGGCTACAGATCGGCAGGCTCGTGCAATCGATGCGAGTTTCCTGAAATTTCCATGACAGTGGCTCGGTAACACCCACCAAAGCCCGCTTAGAACGCGGCCTAGGCAGGTCAGTCGTATCTACTAATTCCTGGCGAACCACGATTGCAAACAGGCTTGAAGAGAAGTTTGGCCGTGCGCTTAACAGCGACATCGAAGTGGTGCGATTGCCAGCAGCATCGTTGGTATCTGACGGGTTATCATTCTTGAAAGATAGGTAGACTCCGACAGTGCCGGCTTCAAATTCTGCCCATTCTTTGTTCGCTATTCAATTCTAAAGTTTTTCGGCTTATGCGCTTACCCGTCATTTTCATCTTCGCAACTATTGTTCTCGACTCTATGGGTATTGGCATCATTATGCCTGTCATGCCAGATCTCATTCGGGAAGTAGGTAACGTCGATTTGAGTGAAGCTGCCTTGTGGGGAGGCACACTGACTGTTGTGTTTGCAATCAACCAGTTTCTTTTTTCTCCTGTTATTGGCGGTATCTCTGATACGTATGGACGACGGCCCGTGCTAATCATCGCGCTGTTCGTAATGGCGCTGGATTACTTGGTTATGGGTCTTGCTCATGCAATGTGGTTGCTGTTTCTGGGGCGCTTTGTAGGCGGTATTACAGCCGCAACCCAATCAACTGCATCAGCCTATATGGCAGATATTTCCACCAAGGAAGACAAGGCGAAAAACTTTGGATTATTAGGTGCAGCGTTTGGATTAGGTTTCATATTGGGGCCCATAGTAGGTGGTCTTTTATCGGAATATGGGTCCAGAGCTCCGTTTTTCGCCGCGGCGGCAATAGCGTCTGCCAACATGATATTCGGCTACTTTGTGTTGCCAGAAACTGTTACCGACGCTACGCGACGCAAGTTTGAATGGCGTCGAGCAAACCCCTTCGGCGCATTCAAGCAGATGAAGAAACTACCCGGCATCATGCCAATGCTGTTGGTGTTTCTCCTGCTCAGTATTGCGTTTTTCGTATATCCATCGATCTGGGCGTTTTTCGGTCGCGCTCAATTCAACTGGGGTGCTCGAATGGTTGGGATGAGCCTAGCAGCTTATGGGCTGGGTATTGTCATCGTGCAGGGTTTTTTAATTCGTCCCATTCTTACTCGTTTTGGGGAGCAGGCCACAGCCATCTTTGGCATGAGCATGCACCTTGTTACATTTACAGCCTATCAGTTTATGACAGAGACTTGGCACGTGTTTGCTTTCATGCCTTTAAGTGTTTTTAGCGCAGTCGCTGTTCCTGCTTTGCAGGGATTGATGAGTAACAGTGTGGCTGACAACGCGCAAGGTGAGCTCCAGGGGGCGATGGGCTCACTGACAGCATTGGCAACGATAATCAGTCCACTCGTAATGACACAAGTGTTCGGCTTCTTTACAAGCGATGATGCACCCGTGTACTTGCCTTCAGCACCGTTTCTTTTGTCGGCTTTGTCTATCTTGGTGGCACTGTTGATATTCCGTTCCTGGAAACCTCAGCCAGTTGTCGCCTAGACGGGGTCGCCCAGGCAGAACAAAAAGAGTTTTCAAAATAAGCCTCCTCAACATTAGCTGCGTGACTCACTGAGAAAGTATCTGCCTGATTGCACTCATATCGCTCAGAGTTGAAAGGCTTGAGGAACTATCTAATCGTCTGAAGATAGAGAGTCAGTACGATACATGTCGGTTACACTTGTCGTACTCTGGATTGACGCGAATGTCAAACGCGCTGAGAATTTGATAGTGAATGAGAGTTAATTACGCTCGCCAAATCGCACAGGACACATAGATGACTATTGAAAACAAAACACGCCGTTTTATCCTGTTGGCATTGACCAGCCTGTTTGGCGGCTTTACCTTCGTTGGACGAGCAATTGCGGACACTCGAACCCCTAAAGCTGCTGAGGGACCGTTTTACCCAACGCCGTCTATGCGAGTGCCGGATACTGACAACGATCTGGTAAAGATACAAGGGGAGGTTGAAGAGGCTGGTGGTGAGATCATCACGTTGCGAGGTATTGTGACCGATAGATATGCTCGGCCACTTGTCGGGCATCGCGTTGAAATCTGGCAGTGCGATGTCAATGGCAAGTACTTGCACACGGGGGATAATCGAAATCTCGCCTATGATCAGGCATTCCAGGGGTTTGGCCATGACATGACGGATGACAACGGGGCATATATCTTTCGCACCATCAAGCCAACCACTTACCCGGGGCGTACGCCACACATCCATGTCAAGGTTTGCGAGGGTGATCGTGAATTGTTGACCACGCAGTTTTACATCAAAGGGCAAGCGAATAACGCACAAGACAGCCTTTTCAATCGTTTGTCAGCAGTGGAAATTGACAGGGTATCGATGGATTTCGTCGAAGGTGAAGGAGGCACAGAGGCGACAGTCAACATCGTAGCCTGACACAGTGCATCAAACAATTAGTGTAAGGGATGGTCTTCCAGATATTTCCAATAGGCGGCAATCATCAATATCCGGGCGAAACTGCCAACTTGGGCTTGTAACTGACGTCAGCCGCTTTTAGTAAGTCCAGTAATGCTGAGGGATCCGTATGTGATTGTGCAAGCTCTCGATGAGCAGGCCTGATGAAGCCTGACTGTACGGCTTGGTCGAGGAAGGTAAACAGGCTGTCATAGTAGCCGCCGACATTGAGAAATCCTAGTGGTTTGGCATGTACACCCAGTTGTGTCCATGTCCATACTTCAAATATCTCTTCCAGTGTGCCGAGTCCACCGGGTAAGGCAATGAACGCATCGGAGGCTTCAGCCATGGCCATCTTTCGTGTATGCATACTGTCCACAATGCGAAGCTCACTGAGTCTGGTGTGTGCGATTTCGAGCTCAGCCAGGGCTTCTGGCAATATACCTATAACTGACCCGCCAGCGTCGAGCGCGGCATCGGCAACGGCTCCCATTAGTCCTACCGTGGCGCCACCGTAAACCAGTGTCATGTTTCGTTGAGCTGCTTCACGGCCCAGTGACTGGGCGGCCTCGCGATAAATAACCTTGCTGCCATTACTGCTGCCGGTGAACACACATACTGAATTCATAAATAGGTCTATTGGTGATAAGTTGAGTCTGTAGTTTAGTAGCCAGACGGATTAGCGTGTCTGCCCCAGACGCGCCTTGCTTATTTGCATCATGACATCGAATTCATTGAATAGCTGCCACTCCTGAACGACTATAAAATCCCTGATCCGCCATTGAGTAATACCCCAGATCTGGCACCGGGCCTGACTGGGTTTACGATACAAGGTACCACCTGTGTGGGTACCTTCTGCACTCCAGCGTGTCGAAATCAGATAGCCTTCTTCGTCGTTACCCATCCAATACACCTCATCCACTTGCAGCGTCAGATCGGGAAAGGTTGTTTTGATGGCATTCACATAGGCTCGATACGCATCAGTTCCTGAAAACGATCGCTCGGTCGTACCTTCAAATTCGAAGCCGGGTGCGTAGTGTCTGTCGATGGTTGAACCGTCGTCGTTCCAGATGTTGTCATGGAGTTGTCGCGAATAGGCGTCGGGATCAAATCCGTCTACCGGGTCCAATTCAGCTATAGTTTGGTCAGGAGACACTGCTGCGCTCATCTGACTCCAGATTTGATCGGTTCTGGGCCAGCCGGCTGGAGGCTCGGCGATGAGTCGTTCCGCTTCTTTCCAGAGATCGATCCCAAGCTGCTGCAGCATGGCTGACGTGTTATACAGAACATGCTCAAGAAAGATGTCGTTTCTGAGTGCTACACAATTGGCTATCACCAGGAAATTGACCCTCGCATGGGTTGCATCGCCATATCGACTGGGTTGTGAGTTGGTGCCAACGATACGGGTCAGGTGAGAGGTATGAAAGCCGATGTCGTCATCACCAGCCCAGATGACTTCCTCGGCGTCAAGGAGAATGTCAGGAAATGCAGCGGTAGTGTGATAGGTGTCAGCAATGATTTTTTGGTTGCCTACCTGCAAGCCATAGTCGTCATACACTAGGCAGTCGGAGGCATAACAGTCCGCGATGTAATCAACGTCACGCAGTTCGGTTTCCCAGATTCGATGGGTGATCCGGACAATGTAATCAATGATGTTTCGATAATCAGGGTCAAAGCCCTCTAAAGCCTGCTTTGGACCGAACTCATTGGGAATTCGATGTGCACGGTTCTGGGTATAGGACTTCAGGGAAAAGTCGTAACGGCTGGGCATATGTTTGCGTGTCAGCGGCGACGCAGGATGATGCGTAGCGGTACGACTCGGGATGAAACGTTTCACGGCAGCGCTCCTAAAAGAGTGATCAAATCAAGCACTTCTCTCGCTGGTCCTTACAGCATATCGAGTATAACCAGCCTGAACGCGAGTTTCCTTGATCTTTCCAGCGATTGTTTACAGTACCCATTCACGAACCGCGAGCGATTTGTCTGTCTCACGGGAGGGGCTACCGACGCACAGTATCTGCTGTGTGAGCAGGATCGGATTGTCGGAATCTCCGGGTTCACCGTAAGACCAGCCAGAGCCCGACGAGAGAAGCCGAAAGTACCAGCTCTCACGTCGGCAAAGATAGATCGCATCATGGCGCTGGAGCCCGATCTGGTAGCTGATCTATCTCAGAAGGTAACCACCATTCATTGGGTAGCAAATGAGACGGCCGGTTAAATTGTATGAAGCAGTATTAGCTGGCCACCTCTGTTGCCACGCAATGATCACTGATGCCTTTGTGGATTACTTTTCTGTTGATGAACTCGGTTGTTTCACTAATCACTGCAGGCTGCCTCTCGACAACCGTTGGGTTGGTAAGGCAGTCAATCACCTGTTGTTTCTCGGCGATAATGAATGCGGCCATGTTTTTCCTCGGGCGCCATTGATGCTTGATTGCAAAGCCACTCGCTACCAATTCATTCACGAGTTGTTCCTCTTTGAAGACCTTGACGGTGGGAAACAGGCCCAGTGCTCTACCTACGGGGATTAGATATTTGAAGAACATGGCGTTATCGCCCATACATGCCGTGCTGGATATGAATACGCCACCGGGTTTGAGTAAACGAAAAACCTTCTCCGTTACAGCTTCTCTATTCGCAAGGAGATGCAATATGCTCAAGCCCAGAACTACGTCGAAGGACCCGTCTTCTACATCAATGGATTCGATACTTGCTTTTTCAAAAGTGACATTCTTGATGTTTTGCGCGCTAGCCTGGCTTCTCGCAAATTTCAGCATTTTCTCGGAAACATCGATGGCGTGAATGTGCTGTACATAGGGTGCATGCGCGATAGCAGTACCACCTGTCCCGCAACCAAATTCCAGTACCCTGGCATCGGGGTTGAAGAACTGGCGAGAAGCGTCAAGTTTTCGCCGGTAGGCTTCCGGATCCTTGATGGGTGAACGGTAGTATCGCGAAGCCATGCGATCCCAAAAACGGCTTTCATCTTTCATGGGGGTTTCTCCTTGTTAACTAGTCTGTTGAAAAATCATGCGCTCGTCGCGCCACAACGGGTTTGATGGCTGTCATTGCCAGGCTAAGTTGATGCAGTCGCGAACCGCTGTCTATTATCAGAGGTTCAACATTTTCGAACGCATGCTGACTAAGCCAGTCTTGCATCAACGGCTCGGTGACTGTATGCGTGCGCCATTTCATCTGAATCCATCTTCCTGCCAGCGATCGACGGGTACAACACAGGACGATTAAACCTCCTGGCTTTAGAACTCGGTACATTTCATTAAGGGCCATGCCAGGATCTGCCAGATGTTCCAGCACATGGGCAGCGATTACTACATCCTGTGAATCGTCGGCGTAGGGTAATTTACGAATGTCTGCGACTCTCAAATCTACTGCCACACCGGCTTCATCGAATGCACCGCGTGCCTGTCGAATCATCTCGACAGAGATATCGACGGCACTGAGCTGGATAGGTTTGGAATGCATTCCTGCTAAAGCTCTTGATAGCGTTGCTGTGCCCGCGCCACATTCCAATACACGTATCGGGGTGTTGGACCTGAACGAAGCTAGTCGTTTGTATAGTTTGGCAGCAAGAGACTGGTAAGCCCCGGCTACTCCCAGCCGCGTCAACGTTTCCTGCCAGTTCGCGGCTTCTCCGTCGTAGCGCTCAGTGAGTTCCGACACACTGTGCGCACGACGTTCAATAGACAATCGCCAACTGCCTACCCATCGAGATGCCACAGGTATCAATCCGCCGTGGTCCACTCTGCTCAACGGAATGACGCTATAATTTTGATCGTACATGGCTGTTTTCGATACCAGATGATGTGTTGCTGTTCAGGTGAGGCATTGTATTAGCTGGCACACGAAAGCAGATCGGCCAGAAATGTTCATCAGCTATGCAGAAATCGATTAACTGGGACGCTGTATCCTTCGACTGGAACCAGGTTAGAGCGTTTCTTGCTGCTGTCGAGCAAGGCTCGTTGTCGGGTGCTGCACGGGTGTTAGGACAGACGCAGCCAACACTGAGTCGGCAGATTTCCAGTCTCGAAAAAGAACTCGGTGTCTTGTTGCTTGAGCGTGGAACGCGGGGTCTGACTATTACCGATGCTGGTCAGGGCCTATTGGTTCATGTTAGAGCCATGGGGCAAGCTGCATTGCAGCTGTCACTCGCGGCGACTGGGCAGTCGGCAAAGGTAGATGGTCATGTGAGTATCACGGCCACCAATGCATTCGCAACGTTTCACCTGGCTGGAGTTCTAAGGCGCTTGAGGTTGGAGGCGCCGATGATCACTGTGACTGTTGAGGCATCCAATGAGGTTCGGGACATCACCCGGCGGGAAGCAGATATTTCCATTCGTCACGCTGCACCGACTGAGCCCGATTTAATCGGCAAGCATGTGGCTGACATGAGTGCTCAACTCTATGCATCACGGGACTTCCTTGACAGGCACGGCAGACCGGTCAGTGCAGAAGAGTGTTCCGATTTCGATTTTATTGGATTCGAAAGCCCAACAACCTTGATACCGATTTTGACTTCACTCGGTTTGACGCTGACTGAGAACCAGTTCAGGATCAATACCGCCAGTGGCACCGCCTTGCTTGAATATGTCAGACAGGGGTTGGGTATGAGCATCCTCACTGAAGACGCTGAAGACATTTTTCCTGAACTCGAGAGAGTACTGCCCGATCTGCCGGCGATACCGGTACCCATCTGGGTCGTGACCCATCGCGAGTTAAGAACCAGTCGCCGAATTCGCGTGGTGTTCGATGTGTTGTCCGAAGAGCTTCAGAATTTCACGAGCAGTCGGCGAATCGCTGACAGTACTCATCGGTGATTTGACAGGTGAATGCCTGGAGACGTAGTGCCCTTGCATTATCTGCCGAGAGTGCCGGGTTCTGCAGCTCTAGGGTGCTGCTGACGGCACCATTTCTCGCTAACAAATAACGCGGGATCTCACTACTCCAATATTATCCCTGAATAGTCTTGGATTTAGGGAGTAATAGTGTTGAAGTAGGGTGTGGTAGTAGTCCTGAACTACTGCTTATCTGGCTTAAATGGGTTGCTCAGAGTAAGCCAATCAGCATCGTGTAAAGAGCATTGCCATGATCGACAGTGCCGCTCTGTGTCGTTAAACGTAGTCCAGAAGCAAGATACTTCGATCTTACCTGACATTTAGTGACTCTCGTGTTCATTGCCACCCCAACAGCGTAATACCAACATTTAGTCAGTTTTCGTCAACTTTGATTGTAATTGTCACCGTATGTCGGGGCATTAATAACTAAACAGGGATTAATCCATGTGGGTATGATGCTGACGGAGACGATTCACTGGATTAGCAGCAAACTCAGAGCATAGTGCTGATGGATTCGGAGAACCTGAGAACCCATCACCCTACATTCACATTCAAGGAAATATTACCTTATGTTCGAAAACTATCAAGGCCTGAGGCTATGCGATGTCGTATTCCCCGGGACACATGATGCTGGTATCTATGGAAGCGATTTGGGTGGAACTGCGCGAACTCAGGATTTGACGATTGGCCAGCAGGCGCTTGTTGGAGTACGGTATTTTGATGTTCGAATTGCGAAGGTAGCAGGCGCCACAGGTTTGGTGCAAAAAGCCTATCACGCACCGGGCCTGAGCAAGAGTAAAACGTCTGGCGGAGTCGCGTACCAGAAACCAAGCCCGGCACTGTCAAAACTTGGGCTGGCTGGTACAGGGGGAGATCGTTTGGAAGATATGCTCGAACAAGCGAAAACATTTGTTGAGCACGTCAGTACGGAATTTCTGATTTTGCGTTTTTCGAAATGCGGGAACATGGAGGAAGTTGCCCGAACTTGTCGAGCGGTGCTTGGCACTACTCAGTACCAGCAGAACGTTAATCTCAATGAGGCAACCATCGCATCTTTAGCGGGAAAAGTGGTTACTGTTTTTGATCAAGGAGATTTCAACAAGTTGCCAGTTGACTTGAAAAGCACACCTGGAATTCTCCCCTGTGCCGGGCTTTTTTCAAAAGATGGTGACCATGTCGCGTACTCCCCACTCAAATGGGGAATGCAATATTTTGGAAAATACTCGAATACCCGAAGCTCAAAAAGAAACAGGGCCAAGCAGCTAAAAACACTGGCGCAGGGCCCTTCGAGCTGCCCAGAGTTGTTGGGGATGATCTATTGGACGCTGACTACTAATATTTCCGAATTGGGTCAGCAGCACAAGAGCTTCCAAAGTATCAAGAACAGGGACTTGAAACTTTGGGGAGGTAGAAACGTTGCGCTTCAAGACACATGGGAAAAGGGCGTCAGGAACCACGTTCTGGCTCGAGCGGGACATGTAGCCAGTCAGTGGATTCAAAATCCGCAGTATCCGCCACAAGCCATTGGCAGAACGGCGAGGTCATTTATGCCAAACATCGTGATGATGGACTTTGCTTCAAAAACTCGCTGTGACACGGTGTGGAACTTGAATCAGACAACAGTAGGGCAGTTAGCGAGTCTGGGGGCAGACCTGTCAGACATACCAGCGATTATGAATGCTTGAGAAAATTGTCAATTGCTAATTCAGTACAACGCCAGTGGCGAATGGAATTGTTGCACTTTCGTAGACGAATCCAATTGTGCTGGCGTGTCCTGAAGCTTCGGTAACATAAACTCAGGCTTCAGTATGAGGCCTTGGTTGCGCACACCTATCCATGGAATGGGGCCGTCGTACGTTACCTTCACGCTGGTCCGACATGCCGTTGAACAACATAGTGGGAACCTGAAACTGCAGGTGCCGCCATCAGAGTTCAGATGTAATGTCGGCGTGTGCTGCCATTGGATCTATCTCAATCCATTGCTCGAAGTTATGCTTGACGCGTCCAACACCAAAATGTTGCCCATTGGGGTTAACAATATGTCGGTTGAGATTATCTTCCAGAATTCGAGTGTTCACACTGGCACTGCTCCATTTATCATCGTGACCGGAGTAAGTCATGCGCAGCTCGTCTGAGTGTTGAATGGCGTGCAGGTGCCGTGACTGGTAGACAGGGCGGAACGTTAAGGGGATTCTGTCCAGGCGTGATCTGAATTCATGGTCGTCACCACCCCAGTCTTCGATTCTCTCGTCGTATCCACCGACCAATTCGAAGTGCTCTTTTCTAAGGGCTATCCGGCCAGCCAGTCCTCGACCATCTCTTGGGCCCGCCAGATAACTGCTACCGTCGTCCAGGTGCGCTGAGATGAACGAGGCGAAACCCTTGCCGACGAAGTTATCGGCGTCTACGTTGCACAGAATGTTGCCTTTGGCCAACCTGAACGCCAGATTTTTAGCGTGGGCACCTCTATAGGTTTGAGTGTCGGGGTACAGGTAGTAGTTGACTCTACCGGCACGGATATGTGGCCCCAACGTATTCCGTACCCATGTTTCGGTATCCGGGTTCGGACAGTTGTAGTTCAGTATGACGATCTCAAGGTGAGGGTAGTCCAGATTATCAGTCAGGTTTTTGATCAGGGTCTGCTGTAGGTGTGGCAGCCTGTTCTTTACCACCGTACAGAGCGAGATTTTTTGCGGGCGACTGTAAGCACCGGATAGCCGAAGCTTACTATCGCGCCATGAGTGCGACATTCGTCTTTTAGCCTGTCGTAACCTGTATAGAGACGTGCTGCCCATGTGTTACCTGTAAATGCCTGTGTTGCCACAGCGTGTGCTCTGACGTGTGTTAGCCGGTGAAGACCACGTGTGCAGTGGGTTGACTTTGTTGTTTGCCAATGCCAAGCCGCTCTTTGATGCGAATGACCATGGTACTTTAAAAAGAGGAATTCCATTGAGTCACTGTCTTGGAATCTGTAATAACCGATAAGCCAATCGCAGGAATTCAACATGATCAAATGGCCCAATGGAGCAAGGGGTGCCTGTGCAAATTTCTTTTGACAGAGACGCTAATAGTCTTTTTCAGCCGGCAATTCCAGATGTTGCATACGATCAATTGCAACAATTAGCCATGGGGCGTTACGGGCCCACCGTTGCGACCCTATACATTCTAGAATCTTATGCTCGCCTGGGACTCATGCAAACGATTTTCATGGCTGCATGGTGTATGGCGCGTTACCCGGAAATGGTTGACGCTTTGCTACAAGCGGATCACGAATTTGCTCATCATTTTCCTGGCGTCAAATGCCAAACGAGTGCTGGGAATCTTGAGGAATCAGGTCGGAGGATCCCTTGCCAGATTTATCACCGATCAGCTCAGAGCGCGATTCGCAAGATCGGCGCTTGTTTGTCAGCCTTTCAATCAGGACGCGTTTTGCACGTCAAGCTGCTCGCGCAGAAGCGACAGGCTGGTGATTTGCAGTTGGGTGCGTGTTAACCTCAAGACACCCTTGGACTGCAGGTTTTCGAGTCTGGTAGAGACCCATTGCCGAGTCACGCCCACTATCGTCGCCAGTTGTTCATATGTGATGGTTCTGTCAACGATGATGATACCGTTCTCCTCACGGCCATGATGAGTAGCCAAAATGACCAGCAGATGCTCCAGACGGGCGGTAGCTGAGCGAGTGCCAAACATCTGTATAAGTGCTGAATAGCATTTGCCTTTGGCAACCAGCCCATCAATGATGCTCACGGCCACCGCCGGAATTTCCGTCACCAGCGTGCGCATGGCCGTTCCTGGCAGAAACAGCAGTTGGGTTTCTTCCAGCGCATCGCCAGACCAGATGTGGTGACCTTCTCCG
>CALLPU010000525.1 GCA_938016235.1 uncultured Granulosicoccus sp.
TACGGCGGAAAGCCTGATACGGTTCCAGTCGTCCCCACCTGAACCGATTGGTTCAAGGTAGCACACCAAAAACGGCACTCGTGGTTGATACATTTTTGTTTGTCCGCCAGTCGGTTGGGATGGTTAATGAACAGCGAGGCAACTCGCTGTATGATGCCCGCCTAATGACAGATGCATCAAACAACTCCACTGCCCGTCACGCGCTAAGAAAGCGTCTACTGGCTGGCAGACGCGCACTCGACACGGCAGATGTGCAACAGCTCTCGCACTCTCTGGCGCAACGCCTTTACCCCTTGCTCAATGAGTCAACTCACGTTGCAGGCTATCTTGCCATGGGCAATGAGGTCGATATTGCGTCGGTTCTTGAGCGTTGCCAACGAGATAACAAGCACACCTACTTGCCGTTGGTTGCCGATAATAATCGCATGTCTTTTGTGGCCTACGATAGCGACACATCTCTGGTGGCCAATCGGTATGGCATCCTGGAACCTGCTGCAGAGACTGCCCGGTATAGAGCCCCCGAAACGCTGGATGTCGTTCTGGTTCCACTGGTGGGGTTTGACAGTCAGTGCAATCGCATGGGTATGGGCGGCGGCTACTATGATCGCGCCTTTGCCGAACAAAAAAACACCCGCAACACAGCATCCGACAGCAACACACCGAAGCCGCTATTGATCGGTGTTGCGTATGACCTGCAACGTGTTGACACGGTATTTCCCGACTGGTGGGACGTACCGTTGGATGTCGTTGTAACACCCACTGAAGTCATCACACACGGTTGATTGCCTGCCTGGCCTTCACCATTCCAGCCAACCGTGCATTCTGCCTGTGAACATTATGCCCGGTCGATGTTTGCCGTCGTGCAGTCACTGCACAAGCAGTATCGATAGCACGCCAGTGCTTAACGTAGAAACATGGCGTACGCTTCGTTCTCCGATTCATCCTCGCTCTGAAAACCCAGCTCCTGCACGACGCTATTAAGCTGCTCCTGCTCGTCTTCAGGCACACTCATGCCCACCAGAACACGGCTGTATGCCGCACCGTGGTTTCGATAGTGGAACAACGTGATGTTCCATCGCTCCCCCATGGCTTTGAGAAAGTCCAGCAACGCGCCGGGACGTTCGGGAAACACGAAGCGGTACAACCGTTCACTCGGCAACGCCGCGTGCCCCCCTATCATGTGCCGCAAGTGCAGCTTTGCCGTGTCATTGTGCGTCATGTCCAGAACATGGTAACCACCTGACTCGAGCTCTGTGACCAGTGCAACTCGTTCATCACTGCCACCTCGCAGTTCTACACCGGCAAACACATTCGCCATGGCCTTGTCTGCATATCGGTAGTTGAACTCAGTGATACCGCGCCGACCGATAATCGTGCAAAACTGCAGAAAGCTACCGGGACGTTCCGGGATGGTAACGGCCAGCAGAGCTTCACGGCTTTCACCGATTTCGACGCGTTCGGCAACGTGCCTCAAACGATCAAAATTGATATTGGCGCCACTATTGATGGCAATGAACGTCTGGTCAGATACCTGCCGTTCCTTGACATAGCGCTTCATGCCGGCAACGGCCAATGCCCCGGCAGGTTCTGTGAGTGTGCGCGTTTCATTGAAGATGTCCTTGATGGCATTCGACATTTCATCCACGGTTACCAGAATGACTTCATCCAGATATTCGCGACAGACTTCAAACGAGTAGCGGCCTACCTGCTTGACCGCAACGCCATCAGCAAACAGACCCACTTGATCCAACACGATGCGTTTATCGGCGGCCAGTGAATCGTGCATGGACGCGGCATCCACCGGCTCAACACCCACGATGCGGACTTCGGGTCTCAGGTACTTGAGATACACACTCACACCCGCTGCCAGGCCACCACCGCCCACCGGCACAAACACCACGTCCAGATCACCCGGATGTTGTCGACACAGTTCAACACCAACCGTACCCTGCCCGGCTATCGTGTTGGGGTCATCAAACGGGTGGATGAAAGGATAACCACGCTCTTCACCCAGCGTGACGGCATGAGCCAGCGCGGCATCGAAATCATCGCCATGCAGAATGGCTTCAGCACCTAAAGTGCGAACCGCTTCAACCTTGATGCCAGGCGTTGTTTGCGGCATGACGATGGCAGCGGGTATACCCAGCCTGTTGGCAGCCAAGGCAACACCTTGCGCATGGTTGCCCGCCGAAGCCGCAATGACGCCGGGCACAGATTGTTCCTGCATCAACTTGTAGATGCGGTTAAACGCACCTCGGCATTTGAACGAGAAGATCTGCTGTTCATCTTCCCGCTTTAACCAGACGCGGTTTTGCAACCGTCGAGACAACTGCGGAGCTTCATGCAAGCGTGTCTCGACCGAGACATCATAGACGCGGGCGGACAGGATCCGTTTGATATACTCTTCTTGTAACTGGCTCATCGAGGGCCATCGGGCTCGTGCGAAACGTGGCCGACCAATGTACCCGTTTTCACTCTGAAAAACCGGCATGAATCACCCAGGTAAACACGCCGCTGCCTTGGCAGCGCTTGAACATGTCAAGCTCGATACCGTGCTGGGCGTAGGCACAGGCTCCACCGTCAATGTGTTTATCGATGCACTGGTTGCCGATGGCACACGCATCCGGGGTGCTGTCGCCAGCTCTGAGGCCACAGCCGAGAAGCTGAAGGCGCATGGCATCGATGTACTTGACCTGAACATGACCGGCGCTCTTGAACTGTATATCGACGGAGCCGATGAAGCTAACCCGGCGTTGCAACTGATCAAGGGCGGTGGTGCGGCATTAACGCGTGAAAAAATCGTGGCAGCAGCGAGCAGGGAATTCATCTGTATTGCCGACAAGAGCAAACAGGTTGACGTATTGGGTGAGTTTCCACTGCCGGTAGAAGTGATTCCCATGGCGCGAAGCTTTGTGGCAAGAGAAATCGTTCGACTGGGTGCAGATCCTGAATACCGGGAAGCCCCGCGCACCGACAATGGCAACATCATTCTCGATTGCTACGGCTTCCATATCACGGACCCGTTAACCCTCGAAGCTGCACTCAACGCCATCCCGGGCGTTGTCACTAACGGGCTATTTGCTGCCCGCCCGGCTGACAAACTGATCATTGGTTACGATGACGGCCGCACGGAAACCGTGCTACCACCCAACGCATAGCCCCTCAAACACACTGTGCGTGGGTTACAGACGCGCCCGTTGTATAACGGTAATTACGGTACAGGACGAGAGGGCCAGCCAGCTCAAGAAGCCAGCTGCTGCACATTGTCTCTGGCCGAGACGTCTCGCGAACCGCTCTCCAGTGGCAACTGCAGCGTGATTCGTGTGCCATTGGTGGTGTTGCTGGCGGCCACCTTGCCTCCGTGCAGCGAGACAACGCGTGACACGAGCGCAAGCCCGAGGCCGATTCCCTTGAACTGACTGGCGGTTGAAGGATCGCGCTTGAAGCGGGTAAACAGCTGATCAAGCATGTCCGGCTCAATGCCAACCCCCTGGTCGTCTATGGTGAGCACGGCGTAGCCATGATCTTCGCGCAAATGGATACGCACGGTTGTCTCTTCCGGTGAGTACTTGATGGCGTTGCTGACGATGTTGGTGACGGCACGTTCCAGTGAGGCGGCGTCGCCTTCAACCCACAGATCATCGTCCGCCGTGTCCACATCGAACTGAACTTTCCTGCTCAATGCCTGCGGCAACATCTGATCCAGCGCGTTATCCACAACGGCGTTCATCAACAGCGGCGAAAAACGCGCCTCCGAGAGACTGTCGGCGCGCGCCACGTGCAACAGGTCATCCATCATGGACAGGCTCTGCTGGATGTTCTGTTCGATGCGCGGGTCTTTTTCGCCTTCCAGCAGATACAGCGCTGAGATCAGCGGGGACCGCAAATCATGAGACAGGTAGTCCACCATCTCAGCGCGCGCGCGTTCAGCCGTACGAATATCGCTGACATCAAGCACACTGGCACACACCAACCTCTCTGCCAGTGTTTCACCAACACACCGAAAATTGACTACCAGTTCTCTCTCGCCCTCGCTGTACGACACTTGCCACGGCTGACAGTCAAACAACAGCTGTTCCAGTCTCTGCGAATCATCGGTTGCGTGCATCTGGCGACCGATAGAGAGCAGAAAATCCATCAGATCCGCGCGCTCACTGAAACCCGGCACCATACGGTAGATCAGCCGGTTGGCGCGAACACATTCACCTGCTGCGTTCCACACGGAAAAACCTGTGGGGCTGCCGTCAAGAATGGTCTCGGAAAACACCTTGATGCTACGCAGCCAATCCATCTGCTCACTCAGCTTCAGCGCGTTGGTTTGCAGTTTTTCGATGGAACCTGCCATGCGCGATGCACGCTCACGGGAGCGTACACGTGCCAGCGTATCAACATAGTGCGTGATGGCTGCTCCCTGTTCCGCATCATTGATCACCAGTTCGATATGCAGTGGTTCGATACCCGGATACGATCGCGCGTATACCCCACGCCGTACCAGCCAGCTGCCTTCCGAGCTTTCCGTGCGCGTGGCTGGCAATCCGGTGCCTTCAGCGAACACATCAGTACCCGAATGAAATCGCCAGGCCTGGACCGGCAGATGCCGGCTCGCCGTTCTGAAAAATTCTGCCAACAGGCTGTTGCTCTGACTGTCACGCTGCGGCAGGTGGGGTTCAATCTTGGCCTGTTCCCGCTCAAGGAAACGATTGACGTAGGCCAGCCGGTGCCAGCTCCAGAACAGGTAGCTGATGAAAATGGGCAGGCTGGCCGAGAGCGGCGGATACCAGGCGCGGGCATAGCGATACAGCAGAAAACTGATCGCTACGGGTACCGCAGCCCCAACGATCGCTGACACAAACCCCCACTGGGGAGGGGCTCGTGAATACAGCAACAGCATCAGGGGCAGCAAGACAATAGCCATGACCAGGTTGAAGTACGGCGCCGCCACGGTCACCAGGCTTTGATCTCTTAACGCCGAGAAAATATTGGCATGTATCTCAACGCCGGGAACCGGTTGATCCAGTGCCGAGACAGGCGTTGGCACCACGTCGCCCAACCCGGTTGTGGTCAGCCCGAAAAAAACGACCTTGCCAGCCAACTGCCCTTGCGACACATTGCCGCGGATGATATCCACCGCCGGAATACGCCTGAACGCGCCGTTTGGCCCGTAGAACGGAATCAGCACTTCATGATTCTGCACCCAGAGCCCGGATGTGCCGGCTTGCCGGGTGTAGCGCCCGGGTAGCGGATCACTGACCTCTTCCAGGGATTGCAAGGCGGCCAGCGACAAGGCAGGCCAGTGCGACTGGTTAAAGCCGGCCTTCAAAAACACACGCCGGACGATTCCATCGTCATCGATGGGCAACGAAATATGGCCCAGATCCGTCACCTCGCGTGTCACGACCGGAATGGGCAAGGACTCAGTGGCAATTCGCCCACCGCCGCCTTCCGTGAGTATTGGCAGGATAGTGATGGGTAACGCACTCAAGGCGTTCGCCAGGCGCACATCTTCCTGCCTCACCGAAGGCTCGATATACAAGACATCCACGACCACGGCTCGAGCGCCACTGGCAGCCAGCTGCTCAAACAACTGCGCCTGAGTGTCTCGTGACCACGGCCAGCGGCCAAGTTCATCGAGGCTGTTAGAGTCGATGGCAGCGATGACCACGTCTTCGGGAACCGCTCGCTGATAGGCGCGAACCCAGCTGTCATGCAGCAGCCGGTCCACTTTACGGGTGCTGTCACTCCACCCCAGCAGCCATACCAGAAACAGGAGCGTGCAAAAAAACACCAACAGACCCACCAGCGTTATACGCCGCTGTCTGGGAATTTGCGTACCTACGGCTGCCGTGGCCTCGTCTGCAGTACTCATGGGGGGCTCGGCACTCATCTCAGATCTTGCTCACGCGTACCGTGCAGCGTCCGGTTGTATCAACCGTTGCTGGTGTGTTCCTCCAGCCGATAGCCATGCTGGTAAATGGACGTGAGTTTCCAGCGTTCGGAGGCCAGCAACTTCAGTTTCTTTCGCAGGCGACTGGCATGAGTGTCCACGGTGCGGGTATTCAGTTCTGCCGATGTGCCCCAGACCGATGTCAGCAAGTGTTGCCGGGAGAGTACCCGACCGCGATTGCGAAACATGAACAACGCCAGCTCATACTCTTTTTCGGTCAACTTGATCGGTTCATCGTTCAAGCGCACTTGCCGGTTTGCCGTATCAAACACATACGGAGGACACTCCAGCATTTCGGTTTCAGGCTGCGCACGGCGTGCAAGCGCATACAAGCGGGCCAGTAACTCATGTTGTCGGACAGGCTTGGCCAGGTAATCGTCCGCACCGGATCGTAATGCCGTGACAATATCCTCTTCGGCCTGGCGGGCCGTGGCGAATATGACCGGAATATCGCTGGTGAGTGTTTTGCGAATCCAGTGCAGCACCTCCAGTCCGGAACTACCAGTCTGCAGCGTCCAGTCCAGCACCACAACGTCGTAGCTGGACTTGCGAAAAGCCCGCTGGAAGTCTTCTGCAGTATTGAAAACCCCGCAATGATAGCCCTTGCTCTCTATCCATCCGCTCACGCGGGCCGCCTGCTCGCTGTTGTCTTCGAGCAGAGCAATACGCAGGTTTTGCCTGTCGCTCATAACGTACCTCATCCGTAGAAGACGAGGAGTGTTACCTAATGCGCAGACAAGTGCAAACTCTTCGGTCTCATATCGAGACGAAAACAGGCTTCCAGCGGTATCCGAACGGTGTCTGACAGAGTCTTCAAAACCGCTTCCGGCCCGTTAGGCTGGAGTCCTAGGAAAGCGCCTGGGGGTTGAAATAGTGGCGCCCACCCTCCAGCTCGTTCAGCCGCTCCACCAGCCGCGTGACTTCGGCAGGTTCATCGGCAAAATTGATTTCTGCCGCGTTGACTATCAACAGCGGCGTATCGTTATAGGCGTGGAAATAGCGCTCGTAGAGGGCGCTAAGCTGTTGGAGGTAGTTGCTGTCAATACGCTGTTCATGATTGACTCCCCGCCGCTCGATCCGCTCGATCAGCCGCTCGAGCGGTGCTTGCAGGTATACCACCAGATCGGGCCTGGGGACGTCCCTGATCTGCTGCTCGAAAAACCTCGAGTACATCCACCACTCGGTATGATCGAGCGTGAGTTCTGCGAAAAGACGGTCTTTTTCGAGCAGAAAATCCGCCACGATTGGCTGATTCGGATTGCGCACTGCGGGGTTGCGCAGCACGTCCAGACGCGAAGCCAGAAAGTGCATTTGGGTATGAAACGCGGCGGCGCTGGGGTCTCGATAGAATGCCTTGAGATAAGGATTACTGGCGTCTGTGTCGGTGAGAAAGCTGGCTTTCAACTGCGTCGCCAGTTGGGAAGCCAGCGTGGACTTGCCAACACCAATGGGGCCTTCTATGGCAATGAACTGATATTTCATATAGTACATTATAGACCCTTGCCGCTAATTCGCAGGGGCCTTGCGTGGCACAGACCAAACCGGTAAACCGAGCCGCTGTCAGTAGATCAGGACGCCTCGTTAAACCGCCTTATACCGAAACGCTGACAATGCCGACATAAATCGGCGACCGAGCCCTTCCCCGGCACTAACAGGTTCGGGTTCAGCTCACGCAGCGGCCACAAAACAAACGATCGATCGCCTATGCCCACATGCGGCACCTGTAGATCGGGCTCGTTTATCCGCTGTTCACCAAACAGCAAGATATCCAGATCCAGCGGTCGCGCTGTCCATCGCTGTGTGGCTTTAACCCGACCATGAGATGCCTCCAGCGCCTGCAGCTGCGGCAACAGCGACTGCGCAGTGCCAGAATAGTGGAATGCGCAAACAGCATTGAGATAATCCGGCTGGTTCTGAGGCCCCATCGGATCCGTCTCGTACACCGACGATGAGCGCACATCGGCAACGCCAGGCAACCCGGTAATTTCTACCAGCGCACGTTGCAGGTGCTGCTCCCGATCACCCAGATTGCTGCCCAACGCCACATAGACCAACTCACTGGTCATTCCGGCAGACACCACAAACGGAACGCGATTTCATCCATGCGCGTGACAGACTCTGCCGTTGGTCCATCAAGCCTGAACACATACATACCCCTGTAAAGCCCCGTGCAAAGAATCAGGCGGCCGGCGTGGACGAGCCGCTTGACCCTTTGTCGCCACCAGGTTTTCTGCGTCGCCGTCTGCGCCGCTTCTTCGCCGGCGCCGCCTTCTTGGCTTCTGTGCCAGGTGTATTCGAATCGTCACCAGCAGGTTGTCCGCCTGAACCCGATCGGGCACTTTTGCCGCGGCGATCCGGCCAGATCTCCTCCGCGACGGGTCGGCTCACAGCCGCCGCCTCGCGCCGATCTTCAGGCAGCGTTTGAACCTCTGTCCACCATTCGGCGCTATCCACCAGTCTTGCGTCGATCGTGGCACGCAGGCAGAGAAAATCGTAAGCTGCGCGAAAGCGTCTGTCCTCCATCAATTTAAGCGCACGCCCTGCCTTGTGACGCTCCAGACGCGGTTGCATTAGCCAGATCTCCTTCATCGGACCGGAGAACCGTCGAGGGATGGAAATGATACGCAGCTGCTTTGAAAGCACAGCATCGGCGGCCGCCATGAGGCTATCGTTGATTGACAGGCCGGATTCACATTCGCTCACCGCGTTTTCCTGCACATCGGGCCACAACATGAAGGCCAGCAGATAGGCAGGTGTAATGGGTTTGCCCTGGGCTACCCGTCGGTCGGTGTTTTCCAGCGCTGCATCGAGCATGCTTCTCAACGCCTCGTCACCGCCCTTGAGTCTCTGATCGAGCATTGGAAACAGAAAACGCAGCAGATCATGCTCTCGAACCGCATGAAAGCTGCGCAGTGCATATCCACCCTGAAACAACTTTAAAACCTCCTCAAACAACCTCGGCGGCGGCGTGGCTCGCAATTCGGAAGACGTTGCCCGCATGGCTGTCAACGTACTTTCGTCGATGCTGAACTGAAGCTTCGCAGCCAGTCTGACGGCACGCAACACCCGCACAGGATCCTCTTCACAACGCGTAACCGGGTCTCCAATCAATTGGAAGACACCTCGTTCCAGATCTGCCAACCCACCCACGTAGTCCACAACTGAGCCGTCGGCAATGTTGTAGTACAGGGCATTGACTGAGAAGTCCCGTCGGTAGGCATCTTCTTCGATGGAGCCGAAAACGTTGTCGCGCACAATACGACCTGCCGCACCAATCTCGCCCCCTTCTCCCTTGTTGTGAGCAGCCCGGAACGTGGCCACCTCGATAATCTCGCGTCCATACACGACGTGCACCAGACGGAATCGCCGACCGATGATCCGAGAGTTCCTGAACAGCGCCCGGATGGTCTCGGGGCTGGCATCGGTTGCCACATCGAAGTCTTTCGGCTTCAGGCCCACCAACGCGTCTCTGACGCCACCACCAACCAGATAGGCCGCGTGACCCGCCTCGTGTAGCTTGTCGAGCACCTTGAGCGCTGAGCGACCAATGGATTTTCGCGTTACCGAGTGTTCGCCTGCCGGCACGATCAGGGGTGACTGTCCACCGGCACTGACGGCAGTGGCTTGACTGGCGAGCCTCGTCTTGGGTTTTTTCGCAGGTTTTCTTCGCTTGCGCGCAGGTTTTGCACGGTCATGGGCGTTGTCAGCGTTGGCAGTCGCGTGAGTCTCAGCGGGTGTTGTGTCAGCCGCGACCTGCTCCGGCGATGCCTCAGACGCAGCTTTTGATGCGGGTGTGTCCGCGCCCAGCAACGACCTGGTTTTGTTCAGTGCAGAGCGGGACAGCCCGCTTAAACGTTTCAGCAATCGTTTCTCCGATTCCATCAGTCATCCGGTGGTGAGTCCGTCGTTTCATTCTGATTCTGAAACCGGATAATCTGACGTCTTTGTTTCTTGGACGGTCTGCCATCACCTGCAAGGCCAGATCGTGCAATGCGATCAGCGCGCAAACGCTCGCTGAGTAACTGTCGGGCAACCAGGCTCTGCTCGGACTCTTCATAAAGAGCTTGAGCTTCAGAGGCTGGTCGCCGCTGGTCGTTCAATGCCAACACCGTGACGGTGAATACATAAGGTGTTTTTTCTATCTGGATGATGTCTCCAACCAGTACAATCCGGCTTGGCTTGATACGCTGACCACCTATACGAATCTGGTTCTTGGCAATAGCCACACCGGCCAGACTCCGGGTTTTGAAAAACCGCGCAGCCCACAACCATTTGTCTATGCGAACCCGATCAACCATCGAATAAAAGGCTCAAACCATGCAGTGCTATATTTACCGAAGCTCGGTTAAAGAAGGCTTGTACGTCTATCTTGCCAAAGAAGACGGGCTACAACATTTGCCGGAGCCGGTGATGAAACAGCTTGGCACCCCGGAGCTGACCATGACACTGGATTTACAACCCGAGCGCAAACTCAGTCAGGAAGATACGCGAGTGGTGCTCGAAAATCTTGAAACTCGCGGATTTCATTTACAAATGCCGCGGGATATTGAACATCAGCTGGCGGCGATAGCCAACAGCGCCAGCAAGCCATAATCACTGAAAGTAACGTTATTGATCTGGCAGGCTAAACCCCACAGGCACTTCAGGAACTGAAAAGCGGCACCGGCGCGATCTCAGCTCCTGCCAGGTCTGGGCCAGAATGCCGTTACGGGATATTCCTTGATCAGACATCGCGCTGATCAAACATCGCGCTCCAGCACCTGGCTGATGAACCGGTTATATCAACCAGCCCGCCAACGCCTTACTTTATTGGTGCTGTTTGCAGAGGACCGGGCTGAGAGGAGAACCACGCTGCCAGGTCTTCGATATCCTGGTCAGAGAGCTGCGATGCAAAACCTGCCATGATGGCATTCTGACGCTCACCGGAGCGATAGCTCTTCAGTGCATGCTCAAGGTAGCTCACATACTGACCAGCCAGGATAGGATTGGTAGGTATCTCAGAGACACCGTTTGCCCCGTGACACGCAGCACAGGTCGCTGCTTTCTGCTCTCCGGCCTTTGCGTCTCCCGCGGCCTGCGCGTTCAATGCAAACATTGACAGCATCAGGATTGCAGCTGATTTACGGGCGACGGTGGTTATTGTGCGAGCCATACGAATGGTAGCCATGAGAGGGTTCAGTTGCGTGCTCATCATTTAGCACCCTGTGCTGCAAACCAGGCAGCAATATCCTGAATGTCCTGATCGGACAGCAAGGCAGCGTTCGCCTGCATTGTCGGGTGCGATCGAGTTTTGGCACGATACGCCTGCAGGGCTGCAACCAGGTAGGCTTCGTGCTGACCGGCTATGCGGGGCACGTGATAGGTTGGGTACGTGTTGACGTAGTGCTTCACGCCGTGACATCCCAGGCACGTGTGAGCTTTTTCTCCACCTGCCGCTGCGTCGCCTTCGGCCACGGCCTGTGACGCAGGAAGCAGCACGACAGCTGAGGCTGC
>CALLPU010000526.1 GCA_938016235.1 uncultured Granulosicoccus sp.
TACTTGATGTAAATGCCTTCACGCAGTGAGGAAATTTGCGATACTGATTCTCTAAAAACCCAGAAAGAGTCTTTCAGTTTGGTTATGGCGTAGTACTCAGTCAGGTTCTGTTCTGTGGTTGTGTGAAGGGCATGACGTACGGCATCGATCGAGTCGATGGCCATGAGAAAATCATGGAATTTCATCATGCCAAAATCGGGATGGCGTTCAGCTATGCCCATTCGAGTCTGTTGATAAAGCTCCTTGTCTTTGTATCGCAGATTATTGACTATGGCCTTGACCTGACTACTGGTTACTTCACTAGTATGACGGGCTTCTTCAAGCGCTTCGATTTGATGGGATGTTCCATGACTCGTGCCGGGATTATGAGTGGCGTGGTCTGACTCTGTAGACGTCCCGGTAGGCGATGTGCCATGCGTATCGGTAGCGCCGTTTGGATCGGGTGGTCGTTTAACGGAAATGACAGAAGGGCTGTGTGCGTGTGCATGAGAGCGATGAAGATCGTGTCGCGACTGTTCCTGTCTGCGTACTGCAGCATCAATGGCGCGGAGCGTAGCCTCATTCACGTCAACCAGAGAATCGGTATGTTCGGATTGCTGGCGTAGTTGCTCAATAGCGATTGAGCTGCTTGCCGGGTTGCTGAACAGTGAGTAGACAATCCTGCGCTCCTCGCCCAGGGAGGTAGCAAGCTCGAAGAGAATTTCTTCTTGCGTGTTCGCGAGCTTGAAGTTTTTAACCAGTTGGCGCTGATTGAACGCGTGAATCCACATGGTGCTGCTAAGCCACAACACAAAAAGCAATGAAGCCGATACAACACTAATTTGTAGCGGTCTGGATTTTGTGATTTTTCCAATTGTGTACGCGCGCACGGATATACATCATCCTTTAGTCAATATCGAGATAGCGACTGAAATAGAAGTACGGTCACGTTACTTGGTTGAGTTGACAAAAGAAAATCGGTGAAACTTGACTGAAGTCACAGTGTAGGGTTGATACGATGGGGCGTCAGTCGTCGGGCCAAATGCCATTGATCAGAAGGTGTCTGGCTGGAGAGAAAACCTCCGTTTTACTTTATTGGTAGTGAGAGAGTTGCCTTGCATTCTCAGCGATAGCCGGAACTAAAGCAGCTCTCGCAGGCTCTGCAGATAGGCCTGCTCATCCGGTGCTCGGCTTTGACGTTGTGCTTCCCAGAGGAACAGCCCGAGCTTTTCTATCATCAAGTGTTCTACCTGATGGCCGTTGCCGTGCTTGAGTAACAACGAACGCGTGATGGACGCGATACCGGCAGGGCGATCTGTGCCAACCTGTTCACGTAGTGCAAGATGAAGGCTCAAGTGCAGGAAGGGGTTCTCGGTACCGTCTTCAGCCGTGAAATCGTGATCCAGCAGCTCATCACTACCGCTGAGCAAGCTGTGGTATTCAGGGTGATCTTCCAACAGGCTGACGATCTGTTTTTCGAGTGGCTCAAGCGTCTTATCTGCCAGCTTTTTCTGCCAGGCACTACGAAACAACTGACGGGTTCGGGTTCGATCCTGAGTGAAAAGCATGAGCGTTGAGGAGTGTGGAAGAGTGAGTAGTTGTAATACAGGTTGTAACGTTTATTTCGCCCAGCAGCAGGTTGGCATGATACTGAAGTTTGCGTGCAACAGGATTCAGTACGCTGGAGTGACACCTGGAGATCATGCGCAGCGATCATGCCTGGGGTCAGGTAACAGGATCGGTCACGGGACTTTCAATGGCGGTGTCAGAGGCTGGTGCCTGAGTTTGCAGCGCGTCAATCCAGTTTTTCAGCGCAAGTAGCAAACCTAGCGCAAAGAATGCGCCGGGCGGCAAAAGCGCTATCAGCATGCCATGATCGGCATCAAATAGCTGTACGACCCAGGCCTTGGCATAGTCCCCGAAAAGCACGTGTGCATCATCCAGGAGAGTCCCCTGGCCCACCAGTTCCCGGCAGGCTCCCAGCAAGACGAGCACCCAGAGAAATCCCAGGCCCATCGAGAGCGCATCGTGCAGGGAAGCCGATAAGTGTTGCCGGGACGCAAACGCCTCGGCACGCCCGATAATCAGGCAGTTGGTGACGATCAACGGCAGGAATATTCCCAAAGAGGCATGCAGTTCCGGCAGCCAGGCTTTCATGAGCAACTCTATGATAGTTACTGTTGTAGCAATGACCAGCACGTAAATCGGAATTCGAATGGCATTGTCCAGAACGGGGCGAAGCAGTGAGGTCAGTGTGTTCGACACGAGCAGTGTGGCCAGTGTTGCCACACCCAGCCCCAGACCGTTCACCGCTGTATTGCTCACAGCCAGTAATGGACACAAGCCGAGTAATTTGACGATCGCGGGGTTGTCTTGCCAAAGGCCGGAACGCCAGAGCTGCGGGTACGTTGGTGTACTTGTTGGATGGCTCATACGGCGAATACCCGATCGCGATTGTGTTCAAACCATAGCAGGGCACGGTGGATAGCATGAACAACAGCGCGCGGTGTAATGGTGGCTCCGGTAAAGGCATCGAATTGTCCACCCGACTGCGTGACTGTCCAGTCCTGAGCCCGTGTTGTTGTCACCGATAGTCCTGTGAAACCCTGTATCCAGTTGGATCGTCGTAACTCTATATCGTCACCCAGGCCGGGCGTTTCCTGGTGTTGTGTTACCCGCGCGCCAACAATCGTACCGTCGTACTGAATGCCCAGTAGCAACTGAATCTCACCGTTGTATCCATCCGGGCTCGCCACACTTAGTACCGCTGCCAGAGGTTGTTGATTCCTGAATACGCGATACACCGGAACGGGGTCGCGGCTTCCCAACCCCTCTGCCTCCAGCCATTGAACCGACAGCAATGGGTCGTTATCGAATGGGCCATCCGGTAACAGGGCGAGCAAGCTTTCTGTTTGCCGAGCATGCTGGGTGTGCCGGATACGTTCTTGCGTCATTGACTGCACCAGCCATAGCGCCGCCATGGCACACAGTACACAGCCACCCAGAATCATGCCTGCCCGACAATTCAAGCGGGTACCGGTTGTGTTCATCAGACGATTCGACCTCGTTGACCGGTGGACAGACGATCCAGCAAAGGCACGCACAGGTTCATCAGCAAGACGGCGAAGGCTATACCTTCCGGGTAAACCGAGTACTCCCTGATCACGAACGTAAAGACTCCGATGCCACCACCATAAATCAACTGACCCTGTCTGCTCGCGGCAGCACTGACAGGATCGGTGGCGATAAAAAAAGCACCCAGCATGATGGCTCCCGAGAACAGAGCAGGCAACACCGGGACACCGATGCCACCGGGCAGAATACTGGAAACGCCGTATAGCGCTGATAGCGACAACAACAGTGACACGGGTATGTGCCAGCTGATGATGCGTGCCCACAACAGATACAACCCGCCTGCCAGCCACATGGCGCTAACCCAGATCCAGGGCGTACGCAGAATGAGAGCGCCTGCGTCTGTTGCAGCGGATGCCGTGTCTGACCTGATTGACGCCGCTTCCGAGGGTGGCTCATCTGACGCTGAAATGGCCTGTTTTGCTTCGCGCAACCGGTCCAGAACAGTAGCGCCTGTCATTCCATCCCAGGACAAGATGGATGCATCGCTCGCGGCAGGGGCCGATGCTGCATCGCTCGTGTCACTGGTGTAGATGCCCCATAGCGCATGCTCACCGATATCCCAGTTTATCATGGACACGGGAAACGAGATCAGTAACACGGCGTAGGCAACCATGGCGGGATTAAACGGGTTGTTGCCCAAGCCACCGAACAGGTGCTTTCCCAATGTGATCAGCAATGCAGCACCAATACACAGCTGCCACAACGGCAATGACGGGGGTAGGCACAATGCCAGTAAC
>CALLPU010000527.1 GCA_938016235.1 uncultured Granulosicoccus sp.
GGGGTGGACAGCAAGGAGCCGAACACACCGCCGTTGGAAACCGTAAAGGTGCCACCCGTCATCTCATCCATGGACAGTTTGCCATCCCGGGCTTTTTCGGCGTAATGCCCGATGGTTTTCTCGATATCAGCCAGTGACATGAACTCCGTATTGCGAAGTACCGGCACCACCAGACCGCGCTCGGAAGATACCGCAACACCTATATCGCAATAACCGTGATACACCACATCATCACCATCAATGGATGCGTTGATATCCGGATAGCGCTTCAACGACTCTGTGGCCGCTTTCAGAAAGATGGACATAAAGCCCAGTTTCACACCATGGGATTTTTCGAAACGGTCCTTGTACTGGCTGCGTAGCGCAATAAATGCGCTCATGTCCACTTCATTAAAGGTGGTCAGCATGGCCGTGTTCTGAGTGGCCGATAACAGACGCTCAGCAATACGTGCGCGTAACCGGCTCATCGGTACTCGCTTTTCCACACGCTCGCCATCCGCCACAATCGGCAATGGCGTAGCTGCTGATGACGTGGCCGGTGCGGGTGCTCCCTCTGCAGAAGGTGCCGAAGCCGGTGCGGCGGCGGCGCCTTGACGAGCAACGTGCTGCTCGACATCCTCTTTGGAGATCCGACCGTTTTTGCCAGATCCGGCAACATCAGCCGCACTCAAGCCGTGCTTGTCGAGCAGCTTGCGAACCGACGGGCTGGTCTGGCCGGGAGAATTCGATGTGCTCGCAGCTACGGCCGCATCATCACTTGCCTCGGGAGCAGAAGCGGCTGCTGGAGCTGCCTTGGCAGCGCTGGCATCGGCAGCTTCAATGGAACCGATAACCTGATGCGCTGATACCGTGGTGCCTTCCTCTTCGATTATCTTGCCCAGCACGCCATCTTCTGCAGCAGGCACTTCCATGACGACCTTGTCGGTCTCGATGTCCACCAGTACTTCGTCACGGCTGACGGGATCACCTTCCTTCTTGTGCCACGTTACGATCAACGCATCAGCGATTGACTCGGGAAGCGTGGGCACTTTGATCTCGGATGTCATGCAAGTAGACCTGTAGTGTTGTATTTCATGGGTGAGTGTAGATCAGTGAGTCTGGCTGTTGGGTATCAGGCCCAAGCCTTCTTCAACCAATCGTTTCTGTTCGATCAAGTGTTGACTCATATAACCGCTGGCAGGAGATGCCGAAGGCGCTCGTCCAACAAATTCCACTTCCTTGACAGACGCAGGCAGCACACGTTCAATACGGTGACGGTTGGAGCGCCAGGCGCCCTGGTTACGCGGCTCTTCCTGGCACCAGACGATGGACTTGGCATTGGGGTACTGCTTTACCGCTTCTGTCATCGCATCATACGGAAATGGGTACAACTGCTCCAGCCGAACCAACGCCACATTACCGAGCTCCTGCTTGCGTCTGGCCTCCAGCAGATCGTAGTACACCTTGCCACTGCAGAAAACCAACCGGTCCACGGCGGCGGCGTCCAGTGGATCTGCTTCCGGCAACACCGGTTGGAATGTGCCTTCGGCCAGATCTTCCAGGGTGGATGTTGCCAGCCGATGCCGTAAAAGACTCTTGGGCGACATGACAATCAGCGGTCTGCGCATGTTGCGGAGCATCTGTCGGCGCAGCATGTGATAAGCCTGTGCCGGCGTGCTGGGCACGATAACCTGCATGTTGTCCTCTGCACACATCTGCAAGAAGCGCTCTAGCCTTGCCGAAGAATGTTCTGGCCCCTGCCCCTCATACCCGTGCGGTAACAGTAACGTCAGACCGCACAAACGCCCCCACTTGGTTTCTCCGGAGCTGATGAACTGATCAATCAGCACCTGAGCACCGTTGGCAAAATCACCGAACTGCGCTTCCCAGATCACCAGCGTGTTGGGGTCAGCAGTGGCATAGCCGTATTCAAAGCCTAGCACCGCCTCTTCGGAGAGTACGGAGTCGATGACGAGAAAATTCGCCTTGTCGGTGAGTTCACGCAAGGGGACATGTGCACCCATGGCAGCCTGGTTGTGCAGCACGGAATGCCGGTGCGCAAATGTGCCGCGACCGCAATCCTGACCTGACAACCGCACAGAATAACCCTGGTCGAGCAGAGTGGCATACGCCATCGTTTCTGCATAACCCCAATCCAGTGGCAAGGCGCCAGCCGTCATCTTGCGACGATCCTCAACGATTTTCTTCACCCTGGAATGCAATACCAGGCCATCAGGCAGTGTCGTCAGGCTGGTTGCCAGCGACTGCAATCGAGTCAACGGAAAGCTGGCATCGTAAGGAACCGACCATTTCCTCGCATTGAACCTGGACCAGTCCACGAGCAGCTCGGGCGCTTCAGCCAGGCCTTCTATGATGTCGGGCGCGACATTCTTACCATCATCCAGCGCTTGCCGGTATTCCTCGACCATGCGATCGGCATCAGTGGCAGTCACGACACCGGCCTTGGCCAGATAGTCTGCGTACAACGCGCGCGTGGTGGGCAAGGCCTTGATGGATTTGTACATGATCGGTTGCGTCACCGACGGCTCATCCGTTTCGTTATGACCGTGACGGCGGTAACACACCATGTCGATCACGACGTCTTTCTTGAACGCCATGCGAAAATCCAGTGCCAGCTGCGTAACGAAGTACACCGCCTCCGGATCATCACCGTTGACATGGAAGATCGGGGCGTTGATCATCTTCGCCACGTCACTGGCGTAGAGCGTTGAACGTGCATCAGCCACATTACTCGTGGTGAAGCCAATCTGATTGTTGACGATGATATGCACGGTCCCCTTGGTGGAGAATCCGCGCGAATCGGCCATGTTGAAAGTCTCCATGACCACGCCTTGCCCGGCAAACGCGGCATCACCGTGAATGGCGATGGGAATGACCTTGTCTCCTTCCTTGTCACCATAGCGATCCTGTCGCGATCGCACCGACCCTTCCACAACCGGCGAAACAATTTCCAGGTGAGAAGGATTGAACGCCAGCGACAGGTGCATGTGCCCATGCGGTGTCTTGATATCGGAACTGAAACCCTGGTGATACTTCACATCACCCGAGGACAGGCTTTCATCGTGCTTGCCCTCAAATTCCTGAAACAGATCGGCCGGGTTCTTGCCCAGAATATTGACCAGCACGTTGAGCCTGCCGCGATGCGCCATACCCAGGACCATATCCTTGACTCCGGCGGCTCCGGCGCGCCGCACCAGCTCGCTCATGATCAGGATCAGGCTCTCGCCACCCTCCAGTGAAAAGCGCTTTTGCCCGACGTAACGTGAGCCCAGATGCCGCTCCATGCTCTCGGCAGCGGTCACACGCTGCAGAATCCAACGCCGCGTATCCGCATTGAGTACCGGCGCGGAGGCGACACTTTCTATGCGCTGCTGAAGCCAGTCTTTCTGGGGCGTGTAATCGATATACATGAACTCGTATCCGATCGAGCTGCAATAACAACGCTCCAAATGCGAAATAATGTCGCGTAGCGGCGCCTGATCGATGCCTTCCAGTGATGGCGTGGGAAACACCGTGTCCAGATCCGACTCAGACAGACCGTTTTCATGCAGCCTCACCTCTCGCACCATGGCGCCGGTCTCATGACCGAGAGGGTCAGTCTTGGCAAGTTGATGCCCCCGCACGCGATAGGCGTTGATCAGCTGTGTGACGTAGATCTGCTTAAGCTCGGCAGCCCCGCCCGAAGTAACGTCAGCACCCCCGCCACTGGCTCGTGCACCATTGCCGCGGGCAAGCTGACGAAACTGCTCGCGAATGGCCGAATGGGCTACCTCTCGAGCATTTTCAGCCACCATGGGCAGATTGGCGAAATAGTCACGCCAGGCCTCGTCAACCGAATTGGGATCGCTCAGGTATTGCTCATACTGGCTTTCCAGCCACGGCGAATTAGCACCGCCAAGCATGGACGTGTCCCACTGCTCCTGCATGCCTGGCTTGCTTCCAACTGATTTGGGCGTCGCACTCATTGACTGATTCCTGACCTTGGCGTTACTTGACCAGCCCGATGCTTACAGGTGAGCCGGAATATTATCGATGACAATCCGGGTGAATTCGTCGGTGTTGAGTTTACCGCCCAAATCGCGCGTGCTGTGACCATTTTCAATGGAGCGGAGCAAGCTCAGCCGCAATGCATGACCTAAATCGTATCGATTGACGTGATCGAGAAGCATGCCGAATGCCAACAGCACGGCAGCCGGGTTAGCCAGATTCTTTCCCGCGATATCCGGAGCGGTTCCGCCGGCAGGGTCGAACATGGCGATATCAACGTCATCGTTTTCATCAAACGAGTAGTTACCACTGGCGCCAGTACCCAGGCTACCAACCAGCCCTGATGCCATATCGGAGAGAAAATCACCATATTCGTTCAGCACCAGCACAACCTCATACTCGGATGGATCCATGATGATCTTGGCCAGCAGCGCATCAAACAATTCGACATGATGTTCAACGTCCTGGTACTGCTCATGCACCTTGGACACAACCGATTCGAACAAGCCATCCGTGACTCTCTGGATCGTGTGTTTTGACGAACTGGTCATGGAGTAATGGCTGTTGCCGTAGGTCATGCCTTTGCTTCGCGCCAGCTGGAACGCAAATTTCGCCGCCTGCTCACACGGCTTACGCTCAACCATCCGCAGAGAGACAGCTGCATCCTTGCCAATTAACTGACCGGGGTCATCGTAGGTACCGCCTGTGGCTATACGCACAATGTGCAGGTTCACGTTTTCCTTGAAGTTACTGTGTATGCCCTTGATGGATATGGCTGGTCGGTAGATGACGCTAAAATCGCAACGCCGCCGAATCAGCGCATTCGGGCTGACCTTGTTCGTGACAGTGGGATACTTGACGGCCAGCTTGGTCTGGCGCATTGACGCCTCTGCTTCATCAATAACCTCGTCACCTTTCGCCTCGCGGTTGGCCAATGACCAGTCCACGGGTCGAAAATTGAAGTCCACTGGCAGTGAATCCGCAACGGCATGAATAGACTCCGCCAGTTCCGGGCCAATGCCATCACCCATCAGTTCGGTTATTTCAATGGTGCTCACGGCAGCCTCCAGATCGACAAATATTAACGTTGAACAGTAAATGTCTGACGCCCTTGGCCTCAGCGAAAACCCGCGCGTACAGTTCCACCGCTACTCGTCTTCGTCATCCAGCTCATCATCGTCACAGTAGATATCGGGATCGTCCACGACGTCAAAGCGTTCGGGGTTAGCCCAGAAACGTGCATTCAACCAGTCCGGTGATGGCTTGTATTGACTCAGCCTGTATTCAAACCAGCGCATCGGTGTGTCAGATGAAGATAGACCGATCACATCCAGTTTGCGAAAACCAAATGCAAACAACTGACTATCGGCCAACTCGGCAGAGCGAGTGCAGGCAATCAGCCGGGCTGGAAACAATCGAACCGCCCGACCCAGCAGCTGGCTCACATCGCCGCCGGGACCATCCAGATCCAGCACCGCAACACAGTGGCGCGATGCGACGCCTTCATCGTCCTCTATTCTTTCCTGCTCGTTGCAGGCCTCATCCAGAGTACCTGCCGTGATCACGTCAGGAGCGCCAGAGGCTGTCTGCGGCCAATCCAGTAACTGGCCCTGGCCACTGATGATGATCACACGGGCCGGGCTATCGGCGAGCAGGTAATCCACCAGCAACGGAACCGTCTGCTCAGTGCCGGCCTGTTGGTTTGAGGAGCTCACGCCAAGTGCCAACCGGGAATCACGACCGCGGCAAACACACAATCAGCCGTGAGTGGCTTTGTAGGCAGCGGCTTGCTCCGGTGTGGCTTCACTCTGATAGGTGGCCTTCCATTCGCTGTAAGGCATGCCGTAGACCCGCTCACGAGCGTCCTCATACTGCAGTTCGATGTCTTTTTCAGCGGCCGCTGCCACATAATACTTGTACAGGCAGTTACGGCAGAATCCGGCCAGATTCATCAAGTCGATATTCTGCACGTCGGTACGCTCACGCAAGTGAGCCACCAGTGTGCGAAAAGCTGCAGCTTCGAGCTCAATCCGGGTTTGTTCATCCAACGACTGGATATCGGTCATGATCAGGTGTGTCCTGTAACTATGGCATCAGCAATACTGCGGCCCTTGTCCACTACAAACAAGACCTCCGCGTCCATAGTATAAAGAGTCCATGAAGCTAACTGTGCATCAATGAAACCATGACGGGAAACGCATTACTGGATTTGCTGGTCATCGCAGTGCCAGCTGCACTCGTGGCGTTGTGGTGGACAGGTTCCCGCGCTCGCGAGTTAGCCGTGCAGCACGCCCGCCAGGCGTGCAAGCAGAAACAGGTCCAATTTCTTGACCAATCGGTTGCCTTAAGCCGAATGCGCCCAACACGCTCGAGCACGGGTGCGAGCTGTTTTTTACGCGAATACGGCTTTGAATTTACCGATCAGGGAGATTTTCGCGACGCCGCTTTCGTGACCATGAGAGGGCATGTATTACAAAAAGTGCACTTCCCCTACACACGCGATAGTGAGGGTAACCGCATATACGTGCATTGAACGTCGAGCTTTGGGCTAAACTGCACGCTTTATCAGGTCATATTCGTAAGGAATGAGCATGTCAGACTGCCCATGTGGCTCGGGCAAATCCCTGCCCGACTGTTGCCAACCCATCATCAATGGTGAGGAAAAAGCGCAACGCGCTGAGTCGTTGATTCGCGCCCGCTATACCGCCCACACTCTTGGCGAAATGGAATTTATCCTGGCCACTCATCATCCTTCCACACGCAACGACATCGATGAGGCTGCCACTGCTCGCTGGGCTCGCGAATCGCAGTGGCTGGGGCTCGACATCCTCAATATCGAGGGGGGAGAGGCCGATGACTCCACAGCTCGCATCGAATTCATGGCGCGTTACCGTGACGCAGCGCGCCGGCGCCACACGCATCATGAACGTGGTGTGTTCGAAAAATACCACGGACAATGGTATTTTCGAGACGCAGAAGTACCCGACGTGAATCAGTTCCGACGAGAAGCACCCAAGCAGGGTCGCAATGAGCCGTGCCTGTGCGGTAGCGGTAAGAAATATAAAAAATGTTGCGCCGCGGCGTAACCACCACCCATTAGAGGAAGATGCATGGACAAGCCATGGTTGTCGTCGTACCCCGAGTCAGTTCCTGAGCACATCGATGCCCATGCCTACGACTCAGTCGTGCAGATCTTTACTGAGGCTACCGAGCGATTTGCCGAGCGCCCTGCTTTTCAGAACCTGGGCACGACCATCACATACGGCGAGCGGGATAAACGCACCAGAGAATTTGCATCTTGGTGCCAGCACGAAGCGGGGCTGAAAAAAGGCGACCGTATCGCCATCATGATGCCCAACCTGCTGCAATACCCGGTAGCGG
>CALLPU010000528.1 GCA_938016235.1 uncultured Granulosicoccus sp.
AGGGCAGTTTTTTATTTTCAAGAGGAACAGACGTTCTTGGAAAGCTCGACCTTGATAAGTCCGGCAACACGAAATTTGAGCCAGCCGCAGAAAAGATTTTTCATGTGTTTTCAGAAGACTTCATTCAGGATGAACTGAGACAACAAGAATACGAAATTAATGGAGAAATCACGAACGAGATCGCAGTTGATAGCGACGAAATCCAGCTCTCGAATGCAGAAACCGCGCTAGAAACCGCAAAACTGAAAGAGCGGGACAAAATGCAAGTCCTCGAAAACGCCTTCAATAGCCAGAAGGTCACAGAGCTCAAGGAAAAAGCAGAAATCAGCGGGAATTTAGGAATGTACTCGCAATCAACTATTAGTAATCTGCTGGAAAACTATGCCGACAAACCCAAAGCCCCTGAGCAAACCGGCGCTGATCTACTAAACGATCTTGAAAGCCTGAGATCGATACCTGCTGAACCAGATTTTCCCGAACTGATGAGTGCTGTCTCATCTGAAGATATCGATGGCGCAGCATTAGAAAGCTCGCTTCAGCGGCAGACTTCGCCTTCAAGTGTGTCAGACGAGATCAAGAAAAAGATCGATGCGGATCACGGCTTCTACTCAAAAGGTGTAAAGCTTGTGCAGCAGGACCACAGTACAGACTGCCCGTTCTGCGAACAAAGTATTGCCGGCCCCATTTCAAAGGTAATTATTGAAGCCTACATGGAGTACTTTGCCGGTGAAGAGCAGAAACACAAGGACGAACTACAAAACTATTACAAAAAGCTAAACAGCCTGAAAACTGGGCTGATAGATGCTGGCACTAATTCAACAAGACAAATTACCTTATATGAGAATTTGAAGCGTTTCGTGCCCTCTAAGAGGCATACCGCTTTGGAGCCAATTGCAGACTCCCAACTACAAGTACATTCCGCAGTTTCGACCCTCCAGAAAAAGATAGAAGTAAAAATTGATGCACTCGCGAAAAAATGTGCGCACTCTACGGACGATCTCTTGAGAAGCATCTCGCAAATTAACGAAGTCATAGAAAAAAACAACCATAAGACTGTTCAGCTTTTGAATACCGTCAGAAAAGCAGACAACGAGCGAAAAGACCTACAACGCAGGGCCTGCTCTGTGTTTGAAATCGAATTTACAATCGACAATTGGGAAGGCATCAATGCACTTAGGCAACTCACTGACGAAACAAAGACGAAAAAAACTGAACTGAGCGATTTGAAAGCATCACGCCCCTCAGAAAGTGCTCGAGATCGAGTAGCCGGCACTTTTGAGCTTTTACTAAAAGAATTTTTTGCCGACAAATACATTTTTGATCGTGTTAGCTTTGCGTTGAAGCGAGGCAACCAGGGTATGGAGCGTGGCGCACACAGAACACTTAGCGATGGAGAGAAAACCGCAATTGCGTTTTGCTATTTCATTGCTTGCGTGCACCTGAAAGTTAAGGACGCTAGTGACTATCGAAAGCTATTTCTGGTTTTCGATGATCCAGTAACTTCTATGTCCTATGATTTTGTGTTCGCTATAGCACAGACACTGAAGAATCTGAGCATTTCAACTGAGGGCGAAATTTCAACGAACCCCGGAACGATCTCCGACAAGACTGGCCACAGACCAGACCTGCTTATATTCACTCATAGCAGCTATTTCTTCAATGTTTCATGCTCAAATGCCGTTGTACACCGGAGCGCTTCATTCTCACTACAGAGCGACCGTGCACAACACAAACTTCAGCCCTTGGCAAATTACGTTGCGCCATTTGAGCAACAGTTGGAGCATGTCTATAGGGTTGCTAACGGGATTCCTCCAGATCACAGTACTTGCAACGCAGTGAGATCTGTATTAGAGGCGGTCGGTCGATTCTGCAGGCCGGACAAATCTAAATCCCTGCAAGATTTCCTTACCTTTTTGGCAGGCGAAGAAAGCATCACCACTAACAGCGTTCTGATCAATACTCTCAGCCATGGTACTTACTACAATGAAACACCACCGCCTGAAGATTTAATGCTGGCATGCAACCACGCAATAAAAGTGGTCAAACACTTTGCCCCGGGACACATTGAACTCATGGAGAGCATATAGATGCATCGGAGCGGTAATTCACCCACCTCTAACCGTGCCTGTAGCCCGCTATTGATCAAAAACGTCAAAACAGTTAATAATCACACCATGGGAACGCCAAAATACGAAGAGAACATCACTCGCAAGCGAGCTTCTAGAACGCACCAGGGGCCAGGACACTGGCACGTTGAAAAACGCTCGAGCGTGATCGTGTGTGGCAGCTGTCAGGCACATATACCGAAGTGGAAGAATCCTCAGTATTGCCCACACTGTCTTGCAGGGAAGCCACCTCAATAGTGGGCAGACTGGAGTTACATATGGTTGTTGAAGGGTCTGTCACGCTTTTAAGCTAAATCGTGATCGGCGCTCGGTTCTGTAACGCCTACCGCCACACGTAAATGATCTAACCCCCTGAATGGCGGCTCATTCTTTGAGTGGCAGCAGCCGTTAACAGTGTGTGGAAAACGCACCCAACTACTACCGCCTCCTGCACGTGCATCCCGATGCACCAGAACCCGTCATCAAAGCCAGCTACCGCGCCATGATGCAGAAGATGCGTTTGCACCCGGACCTGGGCGGAGATGAAGGATTGGCGCAGCAACTCAATGAAGCAGTTGCTGTTCTGTGCGATCCCGAACGCAGAGCGGCTTACGACCGGCTCAGCGCGGTATCACCGAGCACTGACGAAACCACTGACGAAAACACCGACGCAACGGAACCGGGTGGAACGCCGTCTGCGCGTGCTCGCGAACCGGTTCGCCGTGCAAACCTGACCCTGCCGGTCAAACCGCACTGCCCGTTTTGTTTGGGGACATATCCACCGAGAATACGGGCTACCAGACTGTCGTCTTCCGATGCCTATGACACAAGCTTGCGCTGTTCGCACTGTCATGGTGCTGCGACACCGATCAGTCAACTCAGTCAGTCCAGTGACGACGATTTACGCAGAATATACAGACACGATCACAAGACTCCGGTGCTGTTGTGGTGTCGTTGGCCAACCGACGCACCCGCCAATGCTCGCATGACTGACTTGTCTATCGTCGGATGCGCGCTGGAATACACTGCGGAGATAGCCGTGAATACCGTTGTGCTACTCGACTCCCCCCTGCTTAACGGCATCGGCATCATTCGTTACAGCCACCTGGATGCCGACAATGGAATTTACTCAGCAGGGCTGGAGTTCCTGACGCTGCAAATCACCGCAGAGCCAGGCTCCGTGTTTTCAGCAACAGCCTGACAAAGCAGTCACAGTGCGGCGGTAGTCAGCTCCACCTCGGTTGCAGTACCGGCTTCACCACGAACATCCACTGGCTTGACGGTGTACACATAGCGACTGCCAGGTTCCAGAGATTCCTCAAAGTAGCTTCGACCACCGATTGTCGCGATCAACTCACCGTCCCGAATCACTTGATATTCAACCGCTGCGCTGCCTGCCGCCGGCGGCTCCCAGAATATTTCAAGCGCTGTACTCGAATACACCAGCCCGGTGAGCGATGCTACGGGTTGCGGCCCGGGTGACACCTCCGAGTTATCCGTAAAGCTGCGGGTCTTGAGTGAAATGAATACCGGGCTACTGACGTTGCCTTCGTTGTCGAAGGCGGTTATCCCGTATTCATATGTAGTATCGGATTGTAAGCAGCATTCAAAGAAGCTTCGGCCATCACCGCTGTACACCAGTTCACCATCACGTGTCACGTCAAAGCCAGTAGGCGGCTTTGAAAATTCCGACACCGACCAGAAAATTTCCAGCGCGATCGCCGAATACACGCTGCCACTCACCTGCTCCACATTGAACACACCGGGACCACCGGCTGACAGCGTTCGCAACGTTATGCTTTCAGATCCCTGAATGACGTTGTCCAGATAGCGTTCAACGGTGTAAAAATATTCGGTGCCTGCCTGCAGAGAGTCATCGAACAGGCTGACGGCATCCGTAGAGCCGATAAATTCACCATTACGCATAATGTTGTATTCAAAAGGGGCACCTCCTCGATCCCAGAACAGCTCAAGGGCTGTTTCCGAGTAAACATCACCGCCTAGCCCGAAACCGTTGCCTTGTGCTGATCCTACCGATAACACGGCGACAAGCGGTTCGTGATCACTACCCACAATCGATGAAAACAAACGCGGGAAGTCCACGTTAACGTGCACATAATCCATCATCGCAGAAGGCGCTAGTGCTGGACTGACAAAGATGTGATCGAGCGCTTGAGAGTTACCTTCGAATATGAAGGAATACGAATCATCAGCGTTGGTATCCAGCAAATTGAACAGGACCTGATCACCTCCGGCTGCGGGCAACACTTCAGCCAGCTCATCCGTGAATTCGAAGGTATTCAAATCACCCAGCACGACCACGTTCGCCGATGAATCATCAGCCAGTAATGCAGCCACCCATTCGTTCAAGGCTAATGACTGCGCAGCCCGGTTATCCTCACCGGCTTGAATGAACGGTTGGGGCCCACCGAATATTGGACTTGAACCAAAACGCGACGAAAAGTGATTGTTGACGATGGTTACTGATTCACCGTTGAATTCAAACACAGCCTGCAATGGATCCCGCGAGGTATCAAAGGCGGTTGGAACGCTGATGCCGTTCTGTTGCAGCACATCACGGCTCAAACCCTGATAACCAAGCAACGTTACACGAGCAGGATTATAAAGAAAGGCGTTACGGATATTGCCCAATGATGAACCGCCGAATGTATCCACATTGTCGCGATTGTCGTCGGTGGTCTCTACCAGCGGATCGACCGTGAAGCCTTCATAGCGTGGCCCGCCTGCGGCGACAATCTCATCAATCAAACGTTGCAAGGTAACAGAGGCATCCAGTTCACCCGAGCAGGCAGAGGTATCGTCGCGTGGGCAATCACCGGCATCACCATTGTTATCCTGCACTTCCTGCAAAGCAATGACATCGGGCAACTGCAGGTTGTTGACTATCTGGGCAGCGATCAATGCACGTTGATCATTATCTGCATCAACCGCGCTGAGATTGAGTACGTTATAGCTGCTTACGCTCAGGCTACCGGTAGCCCCCGTGATCGGGGTGACTTCCGGTTGCAGGTTACCGGCAGTGACGCTTACATCACCCACAGCAATCACTTCATAATTGCCAAAGCTGTAACCCATGACACCAGTGACGGTTTCAAGTGAGTCGCCAACGGTAATGGCTGGAAAGTCACTGCTGCTCAAAAAATTGGGGTCGAACTGAATCTGAATCCTTTCCGGATTCTGGTCTCCGCGGTTATCCCGATCTGGTTGAAGCCGGATACCACTCCGACCGGTTCTGGCATCGTCAGGGCTGGCATTCACGCCATCATCGGCCAACACGAATACTTCAGCGCTGAAGCTGCCAAATTGCCGAACTGCCGACACCGCCACCGCATCAGCCACGCTGACTCGCATCCCTTCCAGCGACTCATAAAAGTCGATGGCGTCCACGAGCGGATTAAACGGCGTTATGTTGGCATCGTCCGCATTCTGCAGATTGATAGGGGTGGCGATCTCGCTATCACTGATGACGATTTCACTCGGTGGCAAGCGCCCACCGAGACCAAGAACAACCGGCGCTGGCAATTGCGTATCCGGCATCGAGTCGAGTACTTCGGCGTCAACCAGTGTGGTCACCGACAGGTTGCCGGTGGCAGCGCCCCCGCCGATCACTTCGATAACGGTTGCGGCCAGTTTAACCTCGGTGCCCACCGCCGGCTTGTCACCGCGTTCAGACACGTATATGGCATCCGATGTGGCATCGTCACCATCGCCAGAAACGTCCTGCAGGTAGTAACCACTGAAACCTGCGGCGGTGACGACCCCACAGGTTTCGACAGTTTCATCGACCAGGCTGGAGACGTGCCCAGCGCCCTGAATCAGTGTTATCGGAGTTGAGTCGGCACAATCGAGCTGTGCGAAGCTTGTCTGGGCAAACAGCGTCAGGGCCAAGGCGGCCAGCGCCTGAAGGTAGCGGCAACGTAACATGACGAGATTTCTCTGCAGGGGGAGTGGGCAAAGTGTAACCCGACTTCTTCTGCAGAATATGACTGTTCAGTGACAGGCCGCTGGCCAGCGACGCTGGCGCTTCACACTACAGTGGCACCCAGCCCAGTTCCCGCGATTCCTGCTTGTCGGCGCACAGGTTTACCTTGACCCACAAACCGAACCGATTACAGACACACGCATCCATCACTTGTAACGTGGCGTTCAGGGCGGTATCGCGCAAACGCTCACCACTGGGTGTGCGATAGACTACGCCATCCCAGTTAGCGACCAGTTTGGTCATGGCATTCATGACCAGAAACGCATAGGGCTTGTAGCTCAGCGAATCGTTATGCTCAACCCACTCCAGGTTGTCTGTGCTACTCAGCGCGGCACTACTGCTATCGCGCGTTACGGGATTGTTGGGCACATCGTCCAGATAGACGCGCTCGCGAGGATCCACCTGGTAATAAATCGTATCGTCGTCGGCGTGCCTGAACTGATAGACCGCGTTGCGAAATTCCCGGTCCCCATCCGTTCCAGATAGCTGCCCGACCGCTCGACGCGGCTGTGCATGCTGCGCATCG
>CALLPU010000529.1 GCA_938016235.1 uncultured Granulosicoccus sp.
TTACGAGTGGCATCTCCCACACCCGGCCGTTCAACCTTGATGACATCCGCACCGAACCACGCAAGAAGTTGAGTGCAGGTGGGACCTGATTGTACGTGGGTAAAGTCCAGGACCTTGATACCTTCCAGTGCTTTCATGTAGTCGCCTTACTGAGCAATTGATTTCGGAGTGAGAATAACAGCTTATTTTTTGGATACGACACTTTGCGGGTTGAGATTGCCAATTCGTCCACTTTCAGTGCCTGCATTCTCATCGATCACGGCGTTGATCAACGTGGGTTTGCCCGAGTCCAGCGCATCGTTAACCGCCTTGGTGAGCTCGTCTCGTGTTTCGGCGCTGATTCCGATGCCGCCAAACGCCTCCATCATCTTGTCATAACGCGCATTCTTCACAAACACGGTGGGGGCTGCTTCAGCGCCACCGGTGGGATTAACATCGGTGCCGCGGTAGATACCATTGTTGTTGAAGATCACGATGCAAACCGGCAACTGATAACGGCAGATGGTTTCCACTTCCATCCCGGAAAACCCAAAGGCGCTATCACCCTCAACTGCCAGCACAGGCAAGCCAGTTTCAACGGCCGCTGCTATCGCAGCACCCATGCCAATACCCATCACGCCCCAGGTGCCCACGTCGAGTCGCTTGCGCGGCTGGTACATGTCAATGATGCTGCGCGCGAAATCCAGTGTATTGGCGCCCTCGTTCACCAGCATGGTCTCCGGCCGTTCCTTGATAATGTTCTTGAGCGCTCCCAATGCCGTGTGAAAATTCATCGGCACCTCATTACCATCAAGCTTGGGCGCCATGCGCGCAAGGTTGGCATCGCGCTTTTCATTAATGGCGTTTAACCATTCTGCGGGTGGCTTCGGCCAGTTGCTGGTCATGCCGGCTGCCAGTGAGCTCATGACCGAGGCAATATCACCCACCAGCGGTGCGGCAATTTCAACGTTGCTGTCCATTTCCCGTGGCTCGATATCGATCTGCACGAAACGCTTGCTACCGGGCTCACCCCAGGATTTACCTTTGCCGTGAGATAGCAGCCAGTTCAGTCGAGCACCTACCATGATGACCACATCGGATTCTTTCAGTGCCAGTGACCGGGCAGCCCCCGCCGATTGCGGGTGCGTGTCTGGCAGTAAACCCTTCGCCATGCTCATGGGCAAATAGGGTATGCCGCTGGTTTCCACAAAGTGTCGAATCGCTTCGTCTGCTTGCGCATAGGCTGCACCCTTGCCCAGTATGATGAGCGGCTTCTTCGCACTCTTGATGACACTCAGAGCACGCTCCACAGCATCCTGGCCTGGCCACTGCGCCGGAGCCGGGTCAATGACTTTAACGATCGACATCGCACCTGTGTCTGCATCGATCACCTGACCGAACAATTTGGCGGGCAAGTCCAGGTATACGCCGCCCGGACGGCCAGAAACCGCTGAACGAATGGCGCGTGCCACTGCGATACCAATATCTTCCGCGTGAAGTACACGATACGCAGCCTTGCACATGGGCTTGGCGATGGCCAGCTGGTCCATCTCTTCATAATCACCCTGTTGAAGATCCACAATCTCCCGCTCGGAAGATCCGCTGATCAATATCATCGGGAAACAGTTGGTGGTTGCATTGGCTAACGCCGTCAGCCCGTTCAGAAAACCAGGCGCAGACACCGTCAGACAAAGCCCGGGCTTCTGAGTCAGATAACCGGCAATCGCTGCCGCATTTCCCGCATGCTGTTCATGGCGGAAGGAGAGGACGCGCATGCCACTGGCCTGCGCAAGCCGACCAAAATCGGTTATCGGAATACCGGGCACACCGTAAATTGTGTTCAGGTCGTTCGCTTTCAGCGCATCAATCAATAGATGGAAACCGTCGGTCAGGTTCTGCACCGGCTCTGTCTCGCCGCTATCGTTCTCATCAACCTTAATATTTGCCGACATATCACTCACTCCAGGTTATCTGTGACGTACTTTCCAGTCCGGTTTGCCATGAAACGGATCGGTTCATGACAGCTCCAGGCGGGCAATGTAGGTTTACTACCTGATGACATCGCCATCAGTCATTCCAACTCGTTCGTTTTGTTGTCTCCAGGTGCAAGACTGGCCCCTATGACCTATCGGTGTTTCCGGTCATGCTGATGAGGAGCCCTTCAGCGCCTGGTACTCCAACCATGTTTTACGAATATGGTCGTGCAATTTCATGGTGTGATCACGAACCAGCATGGCGGCCAGCTCGCCTTCGCGGTTTTCAATCGCCTCGATGATTGCCATGTGGTCAACCACCGAGCGGTTGACTCGATCACCTTCACGCATTGCCCGACGCCGCACGGCGTACATGTGCTGCAACAACCCATCAGCGGTATCTTTGAGCAACGCGCACCGGGACATCTCCAGAATGCGTTGATGAAACTTGATATTGGCTTCTGAATACTCAGCGATGTCTGCCCGACCGGAATGGCTGCTGTGTTTGACACCAATGGCCCTGAGGCTGCTGATCTGCTCGTCCGTGGCAACCTGAGTAACCAGTCGAGCGGCCATGCTCTCCAGAGCCGCCCACACCACCACCATTTCCAGAATTTCTTCCAGGGTTTTGGGTTTTACGTACACGCCTTTGCGAGGTTGTATGACTACAAAACCTTCTTGTTCCAGCTTGGCCAGCGCTTCACGAATGGGCGTACGGGAAATTCCCAGCTGCTCGGCGAGCTTGCGCTCGTCCAGTCGAAGGTCAACGTCGTCACCATAGATGTCCATGTCCATGATCGCGGATCGCAGCACACCGTAGATGTGCTCCTTCAGGGAAAAATTGGCCGATACCGGGCGCAGTTGAGCGCTGATGGATCTGGCCGGTGCATCTGAAGAATCCTGCATGTCGAGTGAGTTACTGCCTCGGTGGCGTGCCTGATATGTGGTATACCATACACCTAACGGCACACAGGTCAAGAGCCTCGTTTACGTTCGCCTGGCGCACTCCAGAGCCTGTGAAACCGGCCGAAACCTGCCAGCAGCTTCAATACAAGCCATTGCTTACACTGATAACGCGCTGAGCCAGCGGGTTTCCAGTTATCATTCGCCCCTGATATTTCCCGCATGGCCAGCACAGGATGCACACGTGGCGGCCGATGCCCAAGTCCATTGCACAGTCCATGAGAAGAAGCTTCTATGAATATTCATGAGTATCAGGCAAAGGCGCTGCTGAAGAAATTCGGTGCGCCCGTATCCGACGGTGTCCCTGTCCTGTCGCCCAGCGACATCGATGCGGGTGTCGATGCGTTGCCAGGCCCGGTATACGTGGTAAAGAGCCAGATTCACGCAGGCGGTCGTGGCAAGGGCACGTTCAAGGAGCTCGGCAGCGATGCCAAGGGTGGGGTTCGTGTGTGCTTTTCCGCTGATGAAGCCAAGAGCAATGCGCATGAAATGCTGGGCAAAACACTGGTCACCAAACAAACAGGGCCAGCGGGCAAGCAGGTCAACCGCCTGTATCTGGAAGATGGCGCTGACATCGACCAGGAACTGTACTTGTCCCTACTCGTTGATCGTGAAACCAGCAAGGTCTCGTTTGTTGCCTCTACCGAAGGTGGTATGGATATCGAAACCGTGGCTCATGATACGCCCGAAAAAATCCACACCATTGCCATCGACCCACTGAAAGGCATCCTCGACAGCGATGTTGACAAGCTCAACGCGGCGTTTGAACTGGACGCTCAGGCCGCCGAAGATGGCAAGACACTATTCCCGCTGCTTTACAACGCGTTTGTTGATACGGACATGAGTCTGCTCGAAATCAACCCGCTGGTCACGCTCAAGGATGGACACCTGAAGGTGCTGGATGCCAAGGTTTCTTTTGATGGCAACGCGCTGTTCCGACACCCGGACATTGCCGAGCTGCGTGACGAAACAGAAGAAGACGCGAAAGAGATCGAAGCCTCCAAATACGATCTGGCCTACATTGCGCTCGACGGTGATATCGGCTGCATGGTCAACGGTGCCGGACTTGCCATGGCCACGATGGACATCATCAAGCTGTATGGCGCATCACCTGCCAACTTCCTCGACGTAGGGGGCGGTGCAACGACTGAAAAGGTCACGGCTGCGTTCAAGATCATTACCTCCGACCCCAATGTCAAAGGCATTCTGGTAAATATATTCGGCGGCATCATGCGTTGCGATGTGATTGCCGAAGGTGTGGTCACTGCCGTCAAGGAAGTTGGGCTGGAAGTGCCGTTGGTTGTTCGACTTGAAGGCACCAAAGTAGAAGAAGGTAAAGCCATCATCAATTCCAGCGGATTGAATGTTATTGCGGCCGACGATCTTGACGACGCCGCTCAGAAAGTCGTCAAAGCGGTCAAGGGATAAGCAAACATGTCAATATTGATTAACAAAGACACCAAGGTACTTGTACAGGGCCTGACCGGAAAAACGGGTACGTTTCATACTGAACAGGCGCTTGCCTATCATGGCACGCAGATGGTGGGTGGCATCCATCCAAAAAAAGGCGGCTCCACATGGACATGCAGTTCAGGGAGCTGTGAAGGAACTGAGCTACCCATTTTTGCAACCGTCAAAGAAGGCAAGGCCGCAACCGGCGCCGACGCCTCTGTTGTTTATGTTCCACCCGGCGGCGCAGCAGCTGCCATCACCGAAGCCATTGACGCGGAGATTCCGCTGATCATCTGCATCACTGAAGGTGTGCCTGTACGCGACATGGTCGAAGTCAAGGCTCGTTTGCTGGATTCCAATTCTCGACTGGTTGGGCCCAACTGCCCTGGCATTCTGACGCCCAACGCGTGCAAGATCGGCATCATGCCCGGTGGCATTTTCATGGACGGCACCGTAGGCGTCGTATCGCGCTCAGGCACGTTGACCTACGAGGCGGTTTATCAGACAACTCAGGCTGGTCTGGGTCAAACCACTGCGGTAGGCATCGGCGGCGACCCGGTGAAGGGCACAGAGTTTATTGATGTGCTGGATCTCTTCCTCAGCGATGATGAAACGAAATCCATCATCATGATTGGTGAAATAGGCGGCTCAGCCGAAGAGGAGGCCTCTGAATGGCTGATCGAACAGGCCAAACAGGGTCGGAAAAAACCCGTGGCCGGATTCATCGCTGGGCGTACTGCTCCTCCGGGCCGCACCATGGGTCATGCCGGTGCCGTAATCTCAGGCGGCAAGGGCGGTGCAGAAGACAAGATAGCCGCGATGGAGAGTGCAGGAATCGTGGTATCACCATCACCTGCCAAGCTCGGCGAAACTCTGCTGACGGCCATTGGCTGATCGGCTGACGCTTAACGCAACAGTTACACGAAGATTGCCGTACCTAACGCCGTAGTAACAGAGCTGCTTTCAGACCCTGTCTGAAAGCAGCTTGACGGCCCCTCGAGTTCCGGGGCCGCAAGGAAACAATCAGGCTGCTTGTTTAACCCGCAGCCGCGTTAGCCGCCAGGCGCGCATCAACAGTCCTGACAATTTCGTCCACCGTATCCGACTGCATGCCAAGACTGGCACCTACCGTCTGGACCAGTTTATCCACGCGTTCTACCTTGGCTGTGCCAGCATCGATGGCACGGGCAACAGAAGACGGTTTGAGCAGATTTTTCGCAGCATTCGCATACTTGTCGAACGGTACCTGGTCTGCAGGATCAGCGCCCAGCGCACGCGCCAGATCATCAACCCAGGCATACATCTGCGCTGATTTGTCTATGTCGCCGTGCACCGCATCGCGAATGGCGATGGCATCACCATCGGTAACACAACGGTAGTTCCCCGTTACCAGCATGCTCCACTTGGCCATCGGCACAAACAGCGAGTCAAACACCCGCAGCTTTACTGGCACATCTTTGCCATCAAGCGTAACAGCCAGAATATCGGCTTCCAGTTGCCTGAGCATGTCGTTGTGTGCCGCATCGGCAAACACCGCCGCTTTGAAGTTGGTTGGCAACCCGACATGCAGGAAGTTGGCTTTCTCTTCGGGCGGACGAAACGCCTGAGGATCCGGGCTACACAAACTGATCAACCCGGGTTCAAAATCTGCCCAGACCGACGGGTCGTTGTAGGAGTCGTCCAAGCGGACTGACGCTAACGAACCAATGCGCGCCAGATAAGGCATGGGCGGCATGTTCATGATCGACAGACAAGGCTTTTTCGCCGCAGCCACTCTACCCATCAGGCTCTTGACGGGCCCCGCCGAGTACTGAGGTTCCTGCATGGCCAGACACACCATGTCGTAGCTGTCGACATTGATATCGTCAGGTGTAGCAGCATCGACCTTGCCAGGATGATCCGCAGAATGAATCACGCGGTGCTCGTCCTCGTCGCGCAATTTGATGCGAACATACGTGCCTTCTGAATTGATCAGAGCCGCTGTTTCATCACGACACACCAGGGTCACATCATGCCCAGCCATAAGCAGCTTGGTGGACAATAGAGAACCGTAGGATGCACCCAGGATCAGTATTCGCATATTACGCAACTCGCTGCTGTGGCTAATGAAGGTAACTCAAAGTGGAACAAGGATAATCGCCCTGAAAAGATGCCGTGGCAACTAATAGTCTGTATTAGCTAGTCACCATCATCCAGCGACCACTGCACTATCCCTCAGGGTTCGTTGCTCGGCATTGACCAGCTTATCGGCAAAACCGTCCAACACTGAGCTGTTGCGGCGGCCTTGATGACTTCACATCTTTCCCGGGCAAGTCACTGCATTATTCAAGCCGCCGGATCGACGGCTTCACTGGCTGTGGTCTTGTGGATACGGCAGGCAGAAAACTTGAATTCGGGTATTTTACCCACCGGGTCCAGTTTGGAATTGGTCAGCATGTTGGCTGATGCTTCCACATAGGCGAAGGGCACGAACACCATGTCTTCGGCCACCGCCCGATCGGATCTCGCCATGATGCTGATAGCGCCGCGACGTGTCTCCACTGTCATCATGTCTCCCGGTACCAGTCCCAAACGCCGCAACGTTTTCGGGTGCAGCGATGCATTGGCCTCAGGCTCCGCCCAATCCAGCACACTGGCCCGACGCGTCATGGAACCCGTATGCCAATGCTCAAGCTGCCTGCCAGTGGTCATGATCATCGGGTACTCCTGATCCGGTATTTCAGCTGGTGCTGTCACCTCTGCTGGCGTAAATCGAGCTCGCCCGTCAGTTCGTGGAAAACCATTGCCAAATACAATCGGTTGCCCTGGATCATCCGGTGATAGCGAAGGATACGTCACTGCAGTCTCTTCGAGACGCTCCCAGGTGATGTTGTCCAGAGAGTTCATCGAACGCTTCATCTCAGCAAAAACTTCTTTGGGATGTGTGTAAGACCAATTCAGGCCCAGCCGCTTCGCAAGCTCCACGGTGATCCACCAGTCCTCCTTCGCTTCACCCGGTGGTGGCACTGCCGGACGCCCCATCTGCACCTGGCGGTTGGTGTTGGTTACCGTGCCGGTTTTTTCAGCCCAGGCAGAAGACGGCAGAATGACATCGGCAAAGTTTGCGGTTTCTGTCAGAAAGATATCCTGAACAACGAGATGTTCCAGCTTTGCCAGTGCATCACGCGCGTGATCTACATCGGGATCCGACATGGCAGGATTTTCTCCCAGCACGTACATGCCCCGAATGTCATCGGTGTGCACCGCATCCATGATTTCCGTTACGGTCAGACCCGGTTTGCTGGAAACGATATCCTCCCCCCAAATATCGTTGAACGCGCCGCGCACACCTTCGTCCTT